>JBFXKS010000181.1:0-4266 GCA_050173515.1 Oscillospiraceae bacterium
CCCGTTCTGATTCCCGCTTCGGTAAAACCAGAAATTTCACCCCCGGTCATCACTACTTCGGCACTATTATAATAATCGTGGATACCATACCAACTACCATCTTCGCCCTTTAAGGTGCCCGCATTCAGCTCAACTATGCCGCTGATGTTCTGCACCGCAACCCAGCCATCACCGGGCACCAGGGTGCCACCGTCCATGGTAAACTGGCCACTGTTGTATACGCACGTATACTCGACGTCTTTTATCTTGCCATCCCGTAAAATAAAGCGAGATTGGTTGTCCACACCCGTTTCCACATCCCGGATGATGCCGCCGTCCATAACAAAGGTGCCCTGGTTATAGACCGCTCTGTACTCTTCGCCCTGCAGCACGGCGCCCACACCCAGCGTGGCGTGGGCACGTGTTTCAATCGTTAAAATATCCTCGTAGAATCCGCCGCCGTCCACAATGATGTCTTCGAGCGTAAGCGTGGCATAGGGCTGGACCCGCAGCCACAGCGCCAGCGTATGGGGCCCGCCCACCGCGCTTTTTATCAGGACATTTTTGTTTTGCCCTATATCGTAGCCGGAACCCGCGAAGACGGTGATGTCATTTTCCACAATGACGGTGGTGGCCTGGTCGTCTTCACGCGCATTGAGGAGCGCATCTGCAAATTCCTCCGCGGTGCTCACATACACCTCGTCGTAAAAAATCGAGGCATACGCCGCAGATGACCACGGCGACATGTGCTCGTCGGTCTTGGCACGCACAAGAAACTTGTACGACTTCTCCGGTAAGTCGTCAAAGGTGTGGCTGGTGCCGGCAACTTCCACACAGGCGTTGTCGAAATCAAAGAAACCCCATCGTCCTGCCCATGCCACCTCATAGCCGGTGGCACCGTCCACGGCCTCCCAGTTCAGCACAATGTGTCCGTTCTCGTCCACTTCGGCACTCAGCCAGCCCGGGGCCTCCAGCACCTCGCCCGGCAGGTACAGGTACAGGATGTTCCCGTCTTTTCCGCCCACACGCAGGCGGTATTGCTCTTGCCCGACCTCGGGGACATAGTGGAAAACGGCAAACTCCTGTTCGGTGATGGCTGTGGCTTTGGAGACCATTGGACGGGCATTGGCCTCCCAGGAATACATGTAGGTGCCCACATTCACCCGGGCACCCTCGGAAAAGCCGCCCTCCCGGATGGTTACCGAGGCCAAATCGCTTACATACAAACGCTCCCCAGAGCCCTCCGCCCCGATAACGATGTCGCCACCCAGTTCCACCATACTGGTATCGCCGGCCATCAGCGCTTGGTTATAGGGGTTTTCGAGCGAATTGCCTGCAATCTCGCCACCGGTCAGCACGGCCGTGCCCCAGCATTGCACCGCCACTGACGCGAAGCCTTCGTTGTGAGGAATGGCAGTGTTGCCGGTGATGCTGCCGCCCTCCATCACAAAAGTGCCATACTTTTCGACCAAGACGGCAACGGTCTGCTTGCTGATATTGTTTGAAATAGATCCGGAGCGCATGGTGAAAACGGCATTATTACCCACCTGTACCGTAGCAGCATCATCCCAATATGTGTCACCATATCCACCGTTATTCCCAGTGATGACCCCGCCGTCCAACACCAGTTCCGCATAGTTCCGCAGGGCTGCCACGTGCCCTCTTTCACGAGACCACTGGTTCCTTATCACGGCTCCTGCACCCAGGGTGACAACAGGTTTATATATAGCGGAGTTGCCATGTGCCGCTATTATTGTATCCATAGCGAAGAATGCAGCCTCACCGCCGCCGTCCAAAATCAGGTCCTCTATGGTAAGCTGGTACGCCCCTTCTATATCGAAAAGTACTCCATATGCGTCGGGCAGGACAGTGATAGTGAATGGCCCGCCCGGCCCACTGCGCAGGGTGACATTTTGCCGGCCACCATACAGGCTGTATTCGCGGTCTACCCCAAAGCTTTGGGTGATGACGATGGTGACCGGGGTGCCGTCGGTCGGCACATGGTTTATGGCCGTTTCCAACTCATCGGCGTTGGCACAGTATGCCACGCCGTCCTCAAAAACGGGGTCGGCCTCCAGCTCTGCTGCGGGCGCTTCCTGTTCCACTTCCTGCTCCGGCTCGGTGTCCTCCGGCGGCTCGGTGGCCTGCTCCGGCTCAGGTGTGCTTTCCGGCGGGGCGGGGTCCACTTCCGAGCCAGCTTCCGGCTCGGGCGCGCTGGACGCCTCGCTGCCGGGCAGCGACGACGGGTCTTCAGCCGAGACGGAGGCATCGGTGTCTGTGCCCTGCTCGGGCACAGAGGCATCGGTGGCATCTTCTCCGTCGCCGCCCGCTTCGCTGGGGGCCGACGCGTCCGAGGCCGGCGGGCTGCTCGCATCGTCCGAGGTATCCGCCACACTGCCATCCGAGCTGTCGTCCGGCTGCCCTTTCTCTGCTTGCCCCACCGAAGACGCCGTGTCCACATCGGCGGCCTCCACCTGGGACGACGCGTCGTCGGCCAGCACCGGTGCCGCAAGCAATGTGCTCATCAGCAGCGTGCACACCAACAATCCACTCAAAAGCCGCTTTCTCATCTTACGCACAACGCAGATCCTCCACTTAAATTCCCATTAAATTAATGCGTATTATCGCAATTCAGTGCGCGCCTTGCGCACTGTTTATACCTAAAATTATTATACCGTACCCAAACGGCTATTGGCAACCACACCATGCCGGCGCCGGGAAAGACGTGCGCCAAAAATCCCGGCATACCATAATGTATGCCGGGATTTTTCTTGCGAACTTTTTTGTTGGGCACTTTACGGGAAGCGCCACCTAGTCAATGCCCACCATCACCGAGGTGGCCTTGATGACCGCATAGGCTTCCTTGCCCACCTGCAGGCCCAGCTCTTTGATGGCGTTCATAGAGATGGTGGCCGAGACCTGGTTGCCTCCGCCGATGTCGATGACCACGATGCCGTTCACGGCGCCCTCGTCGATTTTTATAATCTTGCCCTTCAGCTGGTTGCGTGCGCTCAATTTCATTTTTACGCTCCTTCCGGTTTATACCGCTTATTATTGTATAAACAATATTGCACCTTCCACAAAATAAATCAACACGAAACACCGCATGTTTTCCATATGTTTACAGAATGTCCACAGACACCCGGTTTTTTCTTGCATTTTGCCGCATGGGTGCTATAATAAGATTTGTCGATTTGTTTCGATATGTTTTCAAATACATAATGCTATGGGTGGCAACTGATGAAAGAGATACGCACGCAGGACGCAGCGGGGCATGTGCTGTGCCACGACATCACCCGCATCGTTCGGGGCGTCAGCAAGGGGGTCGCCTTTGCCAAAGGCCATGTGGTCACCGAGGCGGACATCCCCGCGCTGCTGGCGCTGGGCAAGGAGCACCTCTTTGTGTGGGAGCACGAGGCGGGCATGCTGCACGAAAACGACGCCGCCGCCATCCTGTACGGCATGTGCGCAGGCGCGCACATGCGCCCCACCGACGCGAAAGAGGGCAAGATAGAAGTGGTGGCCGACGCGGACGGCCTGTTCTTTGTGGATGTGGAACGCCTGAAGGCCGTGAACGCCCTGGGCGAGATGATGATCGCCACCCGGCACTCCGGCAGCCCTGTTCGCAAGGGTTTCAGCCTGGCCGGCACCCGCGTTATCCCGCTGGTCATCGAAGCGGACAAAATGGAAAAAGCCAAAGCTGTGGCGGGGCCCAGCCCGCTGCTATCGCTGCACCCGTTCCACAAAAAGAAGTTCGGCCTGGTCATCACCGGCAGCGAGGTGGCCAAAGGCCGCATCGAAGACACCTTCACGCCGGTGCTGCGCGAAAAGCTGGCCGAGTACGACACCGAGGAGATGGGCCATGTGGTGCTGGGCGACGACGCCGGGCCCATCACCGAGGCCATCGGCGCATTGATAGACAAAGGCGCCGAGCTGGTGCTGTGCTCCGGCGGCATGAGCGTTGACCCCGACGACAAGACGCCGCTGGCCATCCGAAACGCGGCGGGCCGCGTGGTCAGCTATGGCGCGCCGGTGCTGCCGGGGGCCATGTTCATGCTGGCCTACACCGACGCGGGCGTGCCGGTGATGGGCCTGCCCGGCTGCGTGATGTACGCCAAGCGCACCATTTTCGATCTGATCCTGCCGCGCATCATGGCCGACGTGCCGGTGAGCGCCGCAGACCTGGCGGCGCTGGGGCACGGGGGCCTGTGCCTGAACTGCCCCACCTGCATCTTCCCGAACTGCGCCTTTGGCGCGGGCGTATAGTGTTGGATGACGCGCCGGGCC
>JBFXKS010000182.1:0-4255 GCA_050173515.1 Oscillospiraceae bacterium
TAGGAGGGTTTGCTCAATCACAGAAGAAAAGGGATGCGCGATGAAAGTATTTGTCGTTGCTATACCACTTTTTGATTCAACCATGGAAGTGGCGGCCTACTATTTGCGGGACCGCAATGGCGAAAGATTGATGGATGTGGCCAACGATTTTCGGGGCCGCAGCATCGCTTTTTCCGCGTCTTCCCCTGCCCTTGTGCTGTTGAAGCGTCTGGGTGCAGAGGTTTTTGCCGGGGACAGACCCTTGTTTTTGGACCTGAACCGCTTCATGCTGCTGGCAGACGCTGTGTCCACCCTGAACATCGACCCGGCACGGGTGGTGTGTGTGATCCCGGCCGACTTGCCCCCCGATGAAGACGTGCTGGAGCGCTGCGAGGCACTGAAGGCCAGGGGCTATGGCATCGCGCTGGATGGGTTGCCCGCCGAGGAAGACAAAAGCCCGCTGCTGCCCTTTGCCGACTATCTGCTTTACAGCTATGCCAACCCCCACTTTTCCAGCTGGATGAAGGCCGCCAAATACCGCATACCAAAAGCCAAAGTGGTCATCACAAATATCCCGGACACCGACAGCTACCACCGCCTTTCCATCAACGCGAACACACTGTTCAGCGGCCGGTTCTACAACCGCCCCATCACCAAAGGGCTGGGGCGTATTTCGCCCGTGAAGGTGAACGCATTGCAGCTGCTGCGCGAGGTGAACGAGCAGGACTTCGAGCTGGAGGACATCGCCAAGATCATCGAGCGGGACCCCTCGCTCTCCATCTCGCTGCTGCGTTTTATCAACTCCGCCGCCGTGGGCCTGAAAAACAAGGTGAGCTCCATCCAGAACGCCGTGGCCGTTTTGGGCCAGCAGGAAGTGCGCCGCTGGGCCACCGTGGCCATCTCGGTGGCCCTGTCTGAAGACCGCCCGGGCGAGGTGACAAAGCTCTCGCTGATACGGGCCAAATTTGCCGAAGGGCTGGCCACTGCCTTCGAGCTGGGCGTCTTCCAGCAAAGCCTTTTCATGGCCGGGCTGTTTTCGCTCCTGGACATCATCTTGCAGCGGCCCATGGCCGAGGCCGTGCAGGAGATCTCGGTGGACAAGCGCGTGCAGGAGGCCCTGGTGGACCGCACCGGCCCGCTGTACCCGGTGCTGGACTTCATCTATGCCTACGAGCACGCGCACTGGGACGAGGCCACCATCATGATGATCCGCAACAACGTGGACATCGAACAAGTGAACACCGCCTATGTGGATGCACTGGTGTGGTACAACCAGCTGCTGGCCACCATAGACGAAGCGTGAAAACGCCATTGGCCCGGCACCTGAAAAAGGTGCCGGGTTTTACCATCACATTTTTTGAAAGGGGCCCCACTGTATGGACTCTGAAAGCCTTTCCATCATCATCGCGCTGGTGGTTTTGCTGGCGCTCTCCGCCTTTTTCTCGGCCAGCGAGACCGCCTATTCCTCCATGAACCGCATCCGCATGAAGAACCTGGCCGCCGACGGCGACGCCCGGGCCGGAAGGGCATTGACGCTGTCTGAAAAATATGACAAGCTGCTGTCCACGGTGCTCATCGGCAATAACATCGTCAACATCGCGTCGTCGGCGCTGGCCACGGTGCTTTTTGTGAAGTGGTTCGGCACACTGGGGGTCACGCTGTCCACCGTGACCATGACGGTGCTTGTGCTGATATTTGGCGAAATCACGCCGAAAACACTGGCCAAGGAGGCCGCCGAGCGCTTTGCCATGTTTGCCGCGCCCCTGCTGCGCGGGCTGATGGTGCTGCTGACCCCGGTGAACGCCCTGTTTTCCGGCTGGAAAAAACTGGTGCTGAAGATGTTCCGCCTGCAGGAGTCCCAGAGCGCCACCGAGGAGGAACTGCTGACCTATGTGGAGGAGGTGCGCCAGGAGGGCGGCATCAACGCCCAAGAGGAAAGCATGATCCGCTCGGTGATCGAGTTCGACGACTTGCAGGCCATCGACATCAGCACGCCGCGCGTGGACGTGCTGGCCGTGAGCGAGGACGAGGAAAGCGAAAAGATCGCCGCCGCCTTCCACGAGAGCGGCTTCTCCCGCCTGCCGGTGTACCGCGGCAGTATCGACAACATCGTCGGCATCATCATCGAAAAGGACTTCCACTATTTTGTAGAGCGCCTTGGGCAGGGCATCGCCGATATCCTGCGCCCGGCGTTGTTCATCACCAAGAGCGTCAAGATCTCGGCGCTGCTGAGCCTTTTGCAGCAGAACAAGACCCACATGGCCGTCATTGTGGACGAGTATGGCGGCACGCTGGGCATCGTGACGGTGGAGGACATTCTGGAAGAGCTGGTGGGCGAGATCTGGGACGAGCACGACGAGATACGCCAGGAGGTCACCCCACTGGAAAATGGCGCCTGGCGCATAGCCGGCGGCGCCGCGTTGGATGAGCTGGGCAAGCTGTTTGGCGTGGAAATAGAATCAACCGCCCACACGGTGGGCGGCTGGGTGCTGGAAATATTGGGGCATATCCCGCAGGCCGGCGAATATCTGGAGGCCGACGGCCTGCACCTGAGCATTGAGGCGATGCAGAAAAACCGGGTGGCCACCGTGCGGGTGCAGCGCGCCGAAGCGCCAAAAGACGCCCAAGACGAGACGTGAGGCCCCGCCCCTACTCGAACACCAGGCGGCTGGGGTCACGCCGGCGGGCGACGATGAAATCGGCGAAGACCTGCTGGTACAGCCCATAGCCGGCCGGGCTGAGGTGGATGCCGTCCAGCCCGAGCAATTCGCGCAGGTTGTGCTTGTCCAAAAAGCGGCTGCGCACATCCACCAAAATGCTGTTCGTCTGCTTGGCCACCTTCTCAACGATGCGGGAGTACATCTCGTGGAAGCGATAGATCATGTGCACGTCGCCCAGCCACTGAAGGATGTTCTGGCGGCCCTGCTCGTTTTTGCCGATGAAGTGCAGGTGCCGCTCTGCGTCTAGTGGCGGCAGCGTGACCAGCACCGGCGTGACCGCCTCTTCGCGCAAGTGTTCCACCATCTCCACACACACGGCCTGGAAGCGCTCTGGCTCGGTGAAAGGCCGGTGGTCTATGGTGGGGTCGGCAGCCACGGCGTCCCAGTTATAGCTGCAGTCGTTGCCGCCATATTCCACCACGGCATAGTCGCCCTTCAGGCCGCGGGCCATGTCTTTTTCCAGCAGGCGCTTGCCTTTTTCGATGGTGAGGCCGAAATGGGCGCGGTTTTTGAACTCGATGCCGAACATGGCCGCCAGGCGCGCCAAAATGCCGCCCACGATGCTGTGGTAGCGCAGGCTCTCATCCACCACCGTTCCCCGCATGATGGAGTCCCCATAGATAAAGGCCTTTACCTTTTCGGCCATGCTGTGCCCTCCGTATCCGTTCGCTCGCATCTGGTTTTAAATACTATTTTACTAAGATAATATTACTATTTATGGCGTTTGTCAATGCTTTTCAGCCGGTCTTCAAATCTTTTTATGGCGCGGCCGGTTTCCCGCGGCAAAAAACTGTGCTATAATCGAAGCCGACACAGTGCCAAAGGAGGCCGCCATGCAACTGAACGCAGACACGGTGAAAACCTTCCACTGCCCGCGCTGGCAGGAGCTGCCCACCATCCCGCTGTACATGGACCAGGTGGTGATCGTGCTGGAGGGCGCGCTGGCGCTTTTTGCCGACGCCGACGAAAAGGTGCTCACCTCCACCATGGTGAACAACTATGTGAAGCAGCGGCTGGTGCCACCGCCGGTGAAAAAGAAATACGGGCGCGAACAGCTGTCGGCGCTGGTGGTGGTGAGCCTTTTGAAGCGCGTGCTCTCGATGAGCGAGATCACCGAACTGACCGCCGAGTTGACCACGGCCTACGGCACCGAGGCCGGCTACGACCTGTTTTGCGAGCGGCTGGAGGTCAGCTTGCAGGCGGTGTTTGCCATAGATAAGCCGCAGTTTGTGCTGGAAGGCGCCGACGTGGCCGCCGCGCTGGACGCCGCGCTGGGGGCCCTGTGCGGCAAGCTGTACCTGCAAAACCACCTGGCACGGCATAAGCCACCCATTAGGCCATAAATCAGAACCATAAGCAAGGGCGGCGGTGGAAGCTTCCACCGCCGCCCTTGTCTTGTGCGCCCTCTAGGCGTTCTCTTTTTTGGGCTGCGGCAGTATCTTGTTCAAAATAATGCCCACGATGGCCGCCAGTGCCATGCCCTCGATGGCGAAATCGATGTTGGCGCCGATTTTGATGGGAATGGCGGCACCGCCAAGGCCCAGCACCAGAATAAC
>JBFXKS010000183.1:0-4224 GCA_050173515.1 Oscillospiraceae bacterium
GGCTGTCTCGGCATCTTGCACGCCAGTGCCAAGGCCTGCGCCTGCGGCAGAAGCCTTTGGCACCTCGGGCTCTGGCGGCGGTGGCGGTGCCGCCCTCAGCAGCGGCCTTTCGGGGCGCGCGGCTTCCCCGGCCTGTGCGCTGCTCGCCTGCGCGTTGGGGCCCGCATCCCGCGGGGCCTCCTCGGGCATGGCCTTTCCGCAGATGGCAAAGGCCAGCTGGCCCAGCAAAGGCAGCTTGAACATGCGCCAGTAGTAGGCGTTCACCGCGCACAGCGCCGCCAGCGCCAAAACGCCCAGCGACAGCACCACCCGCACGCCGATCAGGGCCACGCTGCCCGCCCAGCCCAGCGGGTCCATCAGGTAGCTGCTGCTGCCCGTTAAAACGGCGGCCAGGCCCTCAAAGGGGATGTCTGCGCCCACCAGCGTGCGCACCAGCCATAAAAGCATGGCCTGCATGGCGTGGAAGCGCACCAAAAGGCTTTTTTTCTCGCAGAAAAACACCACCAGCAGCACCACGGGCGCCAGACTCCAAAAAACGAGAAGACACAGGTAGCAGACCATCGCCACCAAGTTGGCGGCGATGTTCCCCAGGCTGGATTTGTGTGGCGAGTCGGTTCTCATGGCCTCTCCTCTATGCGAAGGCAAACAGCTATTTTGCCGTGTTGATATACTGGCGGTTCTGCCATAGATACTGCACGCCCGATATGGCTGTGACGGCGGCCACCACCCAGCACAGCACGGCGGTGGTCACCTGGCAGGCGCTGGCGCTGGCGGGGCTGGGCGGGCCAAGGTTCTCAATGCCCCTCCATACATAATACAAAATAATGGTCAGCATCTGCAACACTGTTTTTATTTTGCCCCACTGGTTCGCGGCGATCACCCGGCCCTGCGGCGCGCCGGCCGCCACCATGCGCACGCCCGACACCGCGAACTCCCGCACGACGATGACCACCAGCACCAGCGGGTGGCACACGCCGTCCTGCAGCATATAGATGAAGGCCACCGTGGTCAGTATCTTGTCGGCCAGCGGGTCGGCAAACTTGCCGAAGTCCGTGACGAGCCCGCGCTGCCGGGCGATGTGGCCGTCCAGGAAGTCGGTGAAGCTGGCGACGCCAAAAATGGCCCCGGCTATCAGATAGGCCCCCGGGATACCGGGGTTTGCCGCAAACACGACGAACACCGGTATCAGGATGATTCTTAGAAGCGTGAGCTTGTTGGGCAGGTTCAAATGGCCAGCCTCCTGTCATTTTTTCGGCGCGATGCCCTCAGGCCCGGCTGCCTTCCCCGGCCATTTCGGCCAGCAAGTCCAGCCCGTCTGCGCCGGTGATCGTCACGGTGCAAAAGGCGCCTGCCGCGCAGGGCGCCGCCGCATCCAGCAGCACGTTTGCGTCTATCTCGGGCGCATCGGCGGCGCTGCGGCACAGCCAGGCCGTGCCCGTTTCGTCCAGCCCGTCGCACAGCACCCGCAGGCGTTTGCCCACCAGCGCGTCCTGCTTTTCGGCCATGATGCGCTGCTGTGTTTCCATCACCACTTCGGCGCGACGCTGGCGCTCCTGCTCGGGCAGCTGGCCGGGAAACTGCGCCGCCCGCGTGCCCTCTTCGGGCGAATAGGCAAAGCAGCCCAGCCGGTCGAAGCGCACATCCCGCACAAAGGCGCACAGCTTTTCGAACTGCGCGGCGCTTTCGCCCGGGAAGCCCGCTATCAGCGAGGTGCGCAGTGTGGCGCCGGGCAGCTGCGCGCGGATCATCTCGATGGCCCTGTGGATGGCATCACTGCCGCCCCTGCGCCCCATGGCGCGCAGGATGTCGTCGTCGATGTGCTGCACGGGCAGGTCCAGATAGGGCAGCACCTTTTCGCTTTGGGCCATGGCGCCCAGCAGCGCCGGGCCGATCTTCTCCGGGTAGGCGTACAGCAGGCGGATCCACTCGATGCCGTCCACGGCGTTCAGCTCTTTCAGCAGCGCCGGCAGGGCCGCTTCGCCGCGGTCGTTGCCGTAGGCCGTCACGTCCTGGGCCACCAGCACCACCTCGCGCACGCCCTGCTGTGCCAGCCAGCGGGCCTCGGCCAGCACGGCGCTTTGCGCGCGGCTGCGCTGCGGCCCGCGAATGCCCGGGATGGCACAATAGCTGCAGGCGTTGGAGCAGCCTTCCGCTATCTTCAGCCAGGCGTAGTGCCCCGGCGTGCTGATGATGCGCTCGCCCTCCAGCGGCAGGGCCGTTTTGGGGCCGAAAAAGCACTGGGTCTTTTGGCCACGCAATCCGCCCAGAATCTCGGGCAGCTGCGCTGCGGCGCCGATGCCCACCACCGCGTCCAGCTCGGGTATCTCCCGGGCCACTTCCTCGCGGTAGCGCTCGGCCAGGCAGCCGCAGGCCACCACCCGCAGTGCGGGGTTTTCTTTTTTCAGGGCGCAGGCGTCCAAAATGGCCTCTATCGCCTCTTCCTTGGCGCTCTCGATGAAGCCGCAGGTGTTGATGATGACGGCGGCGGCCAGCTCTATCTGCGGCACCGTCTCGTGCCCGGCCGCCAGCAGCGCGCGGCAAAAGCGGTCGGCGTCCACCTGGTTTTTCGGGCAGCCCAGCGACACGATGGCAAGTTTCATTCCTCCGCCTCCCCTGCCGCTTCCAGCGCCGCCACGATGGTGCCGTGGTCGAACCCTCTTCGGGCCAGGGCCGCCATCACCTGCTGGCGCTGGCCGGCGGCCAGGCGCGGCAGATAGCTTTTGCGCACCACCGCCGTGGCTGCGGTCAGCTCGTCCGCCTCCAGGTTTTCCAGCGCCTGCTGCACCAGCGCGCGTTCCACGCCCAGCGCGTTCAGCCGCATGGCGATCTCCCGCCGGCTTTTGCCTTTTTCGGCCAGGGCCTCGGCGCGCTGGCAGGCAAAGGCCGCGTCGTCCAACAGGCCCAACTCCCGCAGCTGGGCTGCCGCCGCGGCGCAGGTGTCTTCATCGTAGCGGCGGGCCAGCTTTTCGCGCAGCTCCGCCTCGCTGTGGGCCCGGCGGCTCAGCAGGCGCAGCGCCGCCGCCTTGGCTTTGGCGGTGTCGCCGGCCGCTTTCAGCGAAGAAAGCTCCCCTTCGTGCAAGCAGGAGCCTTCCTCTATCCCAAAATCGGCCAGCGTTTCCACCGATACACTGAACAGGAAATCGTCGTGGGAAAACAGGGCGATGCGGCCCTGTTTGGTCTGCTTCAGGCGGGTTATCTCGGTCATTCGTCCGCCGAGATGTCCAGCCCGCGCTCCGACTTCGCCGGCGGGGCCGCGGGCGCTTCGCCCACCGGAACGGCGTCCAGATTTCCGCCCAGGCGCTTTTTCTTCTTGCTGCTGGCGAACAGCGCCGCCGATTGTTCCCGCACCTGCCGCTCGATGTCGGCGGCGGTCGCCTCGTTTTCCTCAAGGTAGGTCTTCGCGTTGTCGCGCCCTTGGCCAAGGCGTGTCTCGCCCATGTTGAACCACGCGCCGCTCTTCTGCACGATGCCCAGCTCCACGGCCAAGTCCAGCAGCTCGCCCGCGCGGGAGATGCCCTCGCCGAACATGATGTCGAACTGCGCGTCCTTGAAGGGCGGGGCCACCTTGTTTTTCACCACGCGTGCACGGGTGCGGTTGCCGATGAACGAGCCGCTCGCGTCCTTCAGGCCCTCGGTGCGGCGCACGTCGATGCGCACGGAGGAGTAGTATTTCAGCGCGCGGCCGCCGGCGGTCACCTCGGGGTTGCCGTATACCACGCCCACTTTCTCGCGCAGCTGGTTGATGAAGATGCACACCGTGCCGGTTTTGCCGATGACGCCGGTGAGCTTGCGCAGCGCCTGGCTCATCAGGCGGGCCTGCAGCCCCACGTGGGAGTCGCCCATCTCGCCCTGTATCTCTGCGCGCGGCACCATGGCGGCCACACTGTCTATGACGATGGCGTCGATGGCCCCGCTGCGCACCAGCGCCTCGGTGATCTCCAGCGCCTGCTCGCCGGTGTCGGGCTGGCTCACCAGCAGGTTGTCGATGTCCACGCCCAGTGCCCGGGCATAGTCTGGGTCCAGCGCGTGCTCCACGTCGATGAAGGCCACCTCGCCGCCCTTTTTCAGCGCCTCGGCCAGCACGTGCAGGGCCAGCGTGGTCTTGCCGCTGGACTCCGGGCCAAAAATCTCCACCACGCGCCCGCGGGGCAGCCCGCCCACGCCCAGCGCGGCGTCCAGCGAGATGGACCCCGAGGGGATGGCGACCACCTGCAAGGCCACGTT
>JBFXKS010000184.1:0-4206 GCA_050173515.1 Oscillospiraceae bacterium
AAGCCCTGGCTTCAGGCTCTTCTCCACTTTGAACTCGATGTATTAGTTGCCAACATATTCTCCGATGAAGAATCTGGTGCCCAGCCGCTCCTCTATGAACTCGGGGATCATCTGCTGCGGCACGTTGTACAGGAACTTGTAGGTGCCGTTCTTAAAGTTCACAAAGTTGGCGTCGTCGTCGGCGCTCAGCGCGAACGTGAGGGAGTCCAGCTTCACCTTGTCAGCGTTCCAGTAGTGCTCGTTTTTCACATACTTGATGCTGGAGCCCACGGTCCACTCGCTCATTTTGAACGGGCCGTTGGAGATGTAGGAGGCCACATCGGTGGCCCAGCCGTCCGGGTTTGCCTCCACGATGTCCTGCCGCACCGGGAAGAAGGTGGGGAAGGCCATCAATTCGTCGAAGTAGGCGCAGTAGGCGGTGGTCACCACCGTCACGGTGTTGGCCTCGTCGTCGGCCGAGATGTTCAGATTGGGGTTCACATCGTCATAGCCGTCGATGACGCCAAAGATGGCCTGGTAGTCGGCCAGGGTCTTCGGGTCCACCGCGCGGTTCCACGCATAGGTGAAGTCTGAGGCCTTCATCGCCTCACCGTCGCTCCACTTCAGGCCATCGCGCAGCTGGAACACATATTCAAACTTTCCGTCCGGCAGCTCGGTGGGCTCCACCAGGGCCTCGGCGCACTCGGGCACCACAATGGGGTTGCCGGCGCTGTCCTTGTCCCAGCCATAGATGCCGGCAAACGCGTTGTGTATCAGGGTGGAGCCGTCCACCGTGCTGTTCAGCGCCGGGTCGACGGTTTCGGGGTCGGAGGAGAAGCACACCATGATGTCTCCCTTGCCGCCGCCTCCGCCGCCACAGGCGGCCAGCATCCCCACGGCCAGCACGGCGGCCATCAACAGGGCCACCCATTTCTTCATGTTCATCTTGTATCACACGCTCCCTTCAATAAATGATGGTCTCAGGTAAAATCCACACTAAATCACTACGATACTAACAAATCGGCCCCGCAAAGTCAACGCAAGCGGCCGTTCTGTCCTCACATTGTCATCTTTCGGCACCCTTTCGACACGCTCCAAAGCCGCCGCACCGCTTTTTCAGCAGTTCCAGCAGGCCGCCACGTGCCCGCCGCCGCGGTCCTCCAGCGGCGGCGGTGCCTCGGCGCAGTGCTCGGTGGCATATTTGCACCGGGTGCGAAAGGCACAGCCACTGGGCATGTTCAGCGGGCTGGGCACGTCGCCCTCCAGCACGATGCGCTCGCGCCGGCGCTCCAGCTTGGGGTCGGCCACCGGCACCGCCGACAGCAGCGACTGGGTGTACGGGTGCACCGGGTGGCCATACAGCTCGCCGGCGCCGGCCATCTCCACGATGCGCCCCAGGTACATCACCGCGATACGCGTGGAGATGTGCTTCACCACCGACAAATCGTGCGCAATGAACAGGTAGGTGAGGTCGCGCTGGGCCTGCAGGTCCTCGAACATGTTGATGACCTGCGCCTGGATGGACACGTCCAGCGCGCTCACCGCTTCGTCGCACACGATGAACTTGGGGTCCACCGCCAGCGCCCGCGCAATGCCGATGCGCTGGCGCTGCCCGCCCGAAAACTCGTGGGCGTAGCGGGTGGCGTGCTCGCTGGACAGGTTCACCGCGGCCATCAGCTCGTGGATGCGCTCGGTGCGCTCGGCCTTGTTTTTATACAGCTTGTGCACGTCCAGCGGCTCGCCGATGATGTCGCCCACCGTCATGCGCGGGTTCAGCGAGGAATAGGGGTCCTGAAAAACCATCTGCGCCTTTTTGCGCAGCGCCTTCATGCTGTGTTTGGTCTTTATCTCCTCGCCGTCGAAGCGAATGGTGCCGCCCGTGGGCTCGTACAGGTACAGCAGCGTGCGGCCCACGGTGGTTTTCCCGCAGCCGCTCTCGCCCACCAGCCCCAGCGTCTCGCCGGCCTTCACCTCAAAGCTCACGCCGTCCACCGCCTTCAGCTGGCGGCTTTTCAAAAAGCCGGACGCCACGTTGAAATACTGCCTGAGGTCCTCCACCTCCAGCAGCGCCCCGGCCGTTTTTGTGGTGGTCACCTCTGCGCTCATGCCTTCACCTCCACCGCCGCGGCATCCCGCACGTTCACCCAGCAGGAGGCCAGATGGTGCTGCGCCACCTGCATCTCTTCGGGTTTTTCCGACAGGCATATCTTCATGGCCTGGCCACACCGCGGCGAAAACGCGCAGCCGGCCGGCATGCTCAGCATGTCCACCGGGCTGCCCTGGATAGGCACCAGGCGCACGCGGTCGTCGCTGGCGATGTTGGGGATGGAGTGCAGCAGGCCCTTGGTGTACTCGTGCCGCGGGTTATAGAATATCTCGTCGGCGGTGCCGCGCTCGGCAATGCGCCCGGCGTACATCACGACCACCTCGTCGCACATGCCGGCCACCACGCCCAAATCGTGCGTGATGAGCAAAATGGCCATGCCCAGCTTCTGCTGCAAGTCTTTCATCAGCTCCAATATCTGCGCCTGGATGGTCACGTCCAGCGCGGTGGTGGGCTCGTCCGCTATCAGGATATCCGGCTCACAGGCCAGCGCCATGGCGATCATCACGCGCTGGCGCATGCCGCCCGAAAGTTCGTGCGGGTACTGCTTCACGCGCTTTTGCGGCTCGTTGATGCCCACCAGTTCCAGCATCTCTATGGCGCGCGCACGGCTCTCTTCTCGGTTGCGCCCGGTGTGCAGGCGGATGCCCTCCTCCAGCTGGTTGCCGATGGTGTACACCGGGTTCAGGCTGGTCATCGGGTCCTGAAAGATGATGCTGATCTTGTTGCCGCGAATGGACGAGATGGTCTTCTCGTCGCAGCCCACCAGCTCTTGCCCGCGAAAGCGGATGCTGCCGCCCACGATGCGCCCGGGGTGGGCCAGCAGCTGCAGGATGGAATAGGCGGTCACGCTTTTGCCGCTGCCACTCTCGCCCACGATGCCCAGCACCTTGCCGGTGTCCAGATTAAAGCTGATGCCGTCCACGGCCTTCACCTCACCCGCCTCGGTGAAAAAGGAGGTGCACAGCCCGTTCACTTCCAATATTCTCATTTTCCCGCCTCTTTCAGTTTGGGGTCAAACGCATCCCGCAGCCCGTTGCCAAACAGGTTCAGCGACAGGATGATGAGGAAGATGGCGATGGCCGGGATGATGAGCAGGTAGGGCCGCACCGCCAGCTGCCCGCGGGCCTCTGCCGCCAGCGAGCCCAGGCTGGGCACCGGGATGGACACCCCCAGCCCCAGAAAGCTGAGGTAGCTTTCGGTGAAGATGGCCGAGGGCACCTGCAGTGCCGCCGCGATGAAGATGACCGAGATGCTGTTGGGGATCATGTGGCGGCGGATGATGCGCGCGGTGGACGCGCCGGTGGCCCGCGCCGCCAGCACGAACTCCTGCTGTTTCAGGCTGAGCACCTGCCCGCGCACCAGCCGCGCCATGCTCACCCAGTACAGCAGGCCAAACACGATGAAGATGCTGAGCAGCCCGGCCCCCAGCTTTGCCACCGCCGTTTGGGCCAGCGGGCCGTTGGTCAGGATATCCTTCATGGCTACGCTGAGCAAAATGATGATGAGCAGGTCCGGCATGGAGTAGATGATGTCCACGATGCGCATCATCACCAGGTCCACCCGGCCGCCCAGGTAGCCCGAGATGGAGCCGTAGATGACCCCGATGATGACCACGATGACCGCCGCGATGATGCCCACCAAAAGCGAGATGCGCGTGCCGTAGATGACCCGCGCGGCATAGTCTCGGCCAAGGTCGTCGGTGCCCAGGATGTGGGGAAACACCTTGCCGCCCGCGTCGATGACCGCCTGCTCCTCTTCGCCGTACTCGAACGGGCGCAAAAACTGGGAGGAGATGCTGTCGCGGCTGGCGCTGGTGGTGTAGTAGTCGTAGGGGTAGATGCCCGGCACCACAAAGGCGATGAGCGCCACCAGCGCGATGATGCACAGGCACACCATGGCTATTTTGTTCTTGCGCAGCTTGCGCATGCCGTCCTTGAAAAAGCTGGTGCTCTCGCGCATGGTGTCCTGCTGGCGCTTTTCCTCGTCGGTGGCCGCCTCAAACATCGAGAGGTCCACGTGCATGGTGAACGGGTGCTGCTTGCGTGCGTCTGCCATATCTGCCACCCCCTTATGCCAAGTCGACACGCTTGTCCACCACGGTGTACAAGATGTCGCTGATG
>JBFXKS010000185.1:0-4184 GCA_050173515.1 Oscillospiraceae bacterium
CGCCATCTCGCCGGAGAGCTGAGCACTTTTCAATTTGGCGCTTTGTGCGTGATAGTTCCATTTGCGGGCACGGTTTTCGTGTCCGCTTTGTTGTTATAAAAAGCCGGGCGCGGCGCACAAGGGGGCTTTGGTGTGAAGGCGCATATCGAAACCTTGCCGGGCGGCACCCGGCTGTACACCACGCCCGATGCCCCGTTGACCACCGACGCGCTGCTGCTGGCCGCGTTTTGCACCTTTCGGCCCGGCTGGGCCGTGTGTGAGCTGGGCTGTGGCAATGGCGCGGTGCTGCTGTCTTTGGTAGACTGCGGCCTGCGGGGCCCTGTGGTGGGCGTGGACTGCCAGCCGCAGGCACTGGCCCTTTTGGAAAAAGCGGTGGCCGATGGCCACATTTCAAACGTGCAGGCGGCCTGCCAGGACCTGCGCGGCTATAAAAGCGCCCGTTTGTTCGACATGGTGCTGGCCAACCCGCCGTACCACACCAGCGGCCGCCTGGCCCAAAGCGAGGCGCGGGCGCTGGCGCGGCACCAGCTGGGCGCCACCTTGCAGGACTTTTGCACCGCGGCGGCCCGCCTGCTGAAGCAGCGCGGCCGGTTTTGCCTGTGCTACCCGGCGCGGCAGCTGGCGGCGCTGTTCGCCGCATTGCAGGAAAGTGGCCTTCAGCCCAAGCGGCTGCAGCTGGTGCGCAAAACGCCCGCCGCGGCGCCCCGTCTGGCGCTGATACAGGCGCGCAAGGCCGCCGGGCCCGGGTTGGAGATTTTGCCCGACATCGTGTTGGCCGCGGCGCACCCGGCGGCAGAATAAAAAGCGAAAAACGAGCAGCGCAGAGAGGAGCAAGGGCCATGCCGGGCACGCTTTACGTGGTCTCCACGCCCATAGGCAACCTGGGCGACCTGACGCCGCGCGCCGCCGAGACCTTTGCGCAGGTGGGTTTCGTCGCCGCAGAGGACACCCGCGTCACCCTGCGGCTTTTAAACCACCTGGGCCTAAAAAAACCGATGCTGAGCTACCACAAGCACAGCGGGCCCAGCCGCACCGCGGCCATTTTGGCACGCATTTTGGCCGGCGAGGACTGCGCGCTCTGCTCCGACGCCGGCACGCCGGCCATCAGCGACCCCGGCGAGGACATCGTGGCCGACGCGCTGGCGCAGGGCATCCGCGTGGTGCCGGTGCCCGCGGCCAGCGCGGCCATTGCGGCGCTGTCGGTGGCCGGGCGCAGCACCGGCCGCTTTGTGTTCGAGGGGTTTTTGCCGCAGAACAAGCGCCAGCGCCGCCAGCGCTTGGCAGACATCGCGCGGGAGGAACGCACGGTGGTGCTGTACGAGGCGCCCCACAAGCTGCCCTATGCGCTGGCGGATCTGGCCGAGGCGCTGGGCGATGAGCGGGCGTTGACCATCTGCCGGGAGCTGACCAAGCTGCACGAGGAGATCTGGCAGACCACGCTGGGCGAGGCCACCCGACACTATGAAGAAAATGCGCCCAAAGGCGAGTTTGTGCTGGTGCTGGCCGGGCGCGCTCCACAGGAGAAAACACCCGCGGCCAGCCTGGAAGAGGCCGTGCAGTGCGCACGGGCGCTGGTGGCGGGGCAGCAGCTCTCGGCCAGCGAGGCGGCCCGCCGCGCTGCGAAGCAGAGCGGCCAGGCCAAAAGCGATATCTACCGCGCCATGCAAACACACGGGGCCGCAGGGCCCGAGGAAGACCGATGAAACTGATCGCCTTTGCAGACAGCCACAACGCACCCCGCCACATGCTGGCGGCGTTGGCGCGCCACAAGGATGTGGAAGCCTGCTTTTTTTTGGGTGACGGCGAGCGCGATATCGGGGCCATCCGCAAGGCGTTCCCGCTGCTGCCGCTGTACAGCGTGCAGGGCAACTGCGACCCAAACAGCTTCGAGCCCTACGAGGGCATGGCCCCGTTTGGCGGTGTGCTGTTCTTTTACACCCACGGGCACAGCCTTTTTGTGAAGCAGGACCTGGAGAGCCTGTGGTGGACGGCCCAAAAGCGCGGGGCCGACGCCGCGCTGTTCGGGCACACCCATGTGCCCTACTACGAGTTTCGCAACGGCATCCACCTGTTTTGCCCGGGGTCCATCTCGTTCCCGCGTTTTGGCGCGCCCACCTATGGGCTCATCACGGTGGAAAACCAGCGCCCAAGCTTCGAGATATGCAAGGCGCCCTGAGAGGGGCACGGCCCCGCACGCGGAAAAAGCGCCTGAACAGAAGAAAAAGCATCTGCCTTTGGCAGATGCTTTTTTGCGGTGCTTTGGGAGGGCCCGGCCTAGAACCCGATGTCGAAGTCCGGGTCGTCCACGGTGATGGCGTCGGCCGGGGCGCTGGTGATGGACATGTCGCCCTTCAGCATGGCGCCCTCGTCGATGATGATGGTGCCCGACATCAAGTTGCCCACCAAAATGGCGTTGGGCAGGAAATGGCTGCGGTCGGCGATGGTCACATTGCCCTTTATCTTGCCGTCGCACTCGATGGTCTTGGCGGAGACGTCGCCCACGATGGTGGTCTCGGCGTCCATGGTGAGGGTGCCCAGCAAATTCACGTTGCCGCGGATGAGCGAGCCGACGATGACGGCCTCGGCGGCCTCGATGTCGCCAATGACCTTGCCGTTCAGCTCAAAGGCGCCGGCCGAGCGCAGGTTGCCCTTCACGCTGCCGCCGATGCGCAGGCCGCCCGCGGTGGTCACGTCGCCCACCACCGTGGTGCCCGGGGCCAGCACGGTGGGCTCCACGTCGGCCGGGGCCGGCATGGGCGGGGCCATGGGCGCGGGCGCTGGGGCCGGCGCCGCCACGGGCTGTGGCGGGATATAGGTGGGCGCCGGGGCCGGGGTGTAGGGCGTGGGCGCCGGGCGCGGCGCGGGTGCCGGCGGGGTGTAGGTGGGCTGGGTGTAGGCCGGCTTTTCCGGGGCCTGGCTGTAGGCGGGCTGCTGCTGGGCACGCTGGGGCGCGCTTTCCGCCTTGGGCGCCGCCGTGCGCTGGGGTTTGGCCTCGGGCTGGCTGAAAGAAGAAAAAGACGACGACATCGGCTTTTTCTCCTCAAAATCCTCTCCGCCCGCCTCGGGGCTGTTCAGCAGTTCTTTCATGGCCTGTGCAAAATTGTCTTTCGCGCTCATGGTTCCATCTCCTTCTGCGTGGGTAACGTGAGTGACGGCTGGGGCACGGGGCCTCCCCTTGTAAAACCAGGCCCCGGTCTACTCCTGGTAGTAAAACGTGATGGGCTTCACCTCCGCCGTCAGCTGGGCAAACTCGAAGCCCTGCGCGGCGAGCCCCTCGATGATGGCGGGCAGGGCGGTGGCGGTGGTGGCGGTGTCGGGCCGGTCGTGCAGCAGCACCAGTGCCCGCTCGCGCCCTGCGGCGCTGTGCAGCACGTTGGCGGTCACCTGTGTGCTGGTCAGCCCGCCGGTCACGGCGTCGCTGCCCGCGGCGTTCCAGTCGTAAAAAGTGAAGCCCCGGCGCAGCATCTCGGCCACAATGGCGTCGTAGGTGTACATGTTGTGGTTGTTGATGCTGCCGCCCGCAAAGCGGAAGATGGTGGGCTGCACACCGGTCACGTCCACGATCTCGCGATACATGCGCTCGAAGTCTTCCAGAAAGGCCTCCACCGAGGCGTAGATGGTGCCATACTCGTGGCACCAGCTGTGCACGCCCAGCGTGTGGCCGCCGTCTGCGATGGCCCGCAAGATGTCCGGGTTTTGCTGCGAGGCCTCACCCGTGACAAAAAAGGCCGCCTTGATGTCATATTGCTTCAGCGTCTCCAAAATGCGCAGCGTGGTGGAGGACGGACCGTCGTCGAAGGTGAGGTAGCACACCTTGTTCTCGGCCGCTGCCGCCGCCGGGCGCTGGGCGTAGAGGTCGGGGTACAGCAGCTGATAGTCGAAAGAGGGTTCCAAAAAGGCGCTGGGCGTGGGGGTGGTGCCCGTGGTGGCCGGCGCCAACGTGGCATTTTTCAGTGTGGGCGGCGTCTCGGCGGGGGCCGGCACGGTCTCGGGCGTCAGCAGCGCCAGCGAGTCCTCCAGTGCCAGGGCCTCGGTTTGCAGGCGGTCGGCGCGGCCGCGCTCCCCGGCATACAGAAACCCAAACGCCACGGCCAACACAAGCGGCAGCACAACCAGCAAAATGAAGGTGGCCACAATCAATCGTTTGAAAAACTCGACCGAACCAAATTTCATAAATGGCCTCC
>JBFXKS010000186.1:0-4161 GCA_050173515.1 Oscillospiraceae bacterium
CTGCGATGAATCCATGTGAAAGGAGTGCCCGAAAATGATTGCACCATCGTCCCTCCACGTCCTGTTTCTCAGCAGCTATTCCTTCCCGGCATCCGGGCTTGCCTCTTTCACGCGAGACCTGGTGCAGGAGCTGGCCGGCCACCCCGACATCTATGCCCAAATCGTCGCCATCGACGGCGGCACGCCGGAATACCCCAAAGAGGTGGTGGCACACTTTGAGAAGAAAAGCCGTTTTGCGCATCTGGCCGCCGCCGACTTCATCAACCGCAGCGGCGCCGACGTGCTGGTGGTACAGCACAGCTTCGAGATATACGGCGGGCGCTATGGCGATTACCTGCTGGACCTTCTGGGGCAAGTGGAGATCCCCTACCTGCTCGTCTGCCACGACGTACCATCTGTTCCCTGCCAGGAGCAACGCAACATCCTCTCGAAGCTATGCTATTTCAGCCACGGCACCGTGGTGATGAGCCTGTTGGCAAAGCGCCTGCTCGTCACGCTTTATGGATGCAGTGAAGGCCCTATCCACGCCCTGCCTCACGGCGTGCCGGCCTACAAGGCCGACCGCGAGAAGCTGAAGGCGATGGGCGGCCTTGGCGGCAAAACGGTGCTGGTCTCCTACGGCCTTTTGTGCCCGGAAAAGGGCCTTGAATACGGCATCGACGCCGTGGCCCAGGTGGCGGAAAAACACCCCGACATCCACTACCTGATCCTTGGATCGCTGCACCCACGCACCCGCCCGGCCAGGGCCTCGACCTACCGGCAAACCCTGCAGGACAAAGTGCAGGCACTGGGGCTTGAAGGGCATGTCACCATTTTGAGCCGCTTTTTCTCCAAGGCCGAGATGCTGCGGCTGCTGGCCCTGTCCGACATCTGCCTGGCGCCCTATCTCACGCGGGACATCTCCATCAGCGGCACGCTGGCCAACGCGGTGGGCCTGGGGCGCGCCGTGGTGTCCACACCTTTTCTGTATGCGCAGGAGATACTGGCCGAAGGCCGCGGCCTGCTGGCCCAAATGAGCGACGCCGACTCGCTGGCCCGCTGCATCACGACCCTGCTTGAGGTGCCGCAACTGAAGGCACACATCGAACGGCAGACTGCCGCCCTTGGCGAAAAAATGGCCTGGCCGCACGTGGCCTGCCAATACAGCGCACTTTTGGGGCAGGTGGCCGAACGCCACGCAAGGGAGGTCGCCTCGTGATCACCACCAAAAACGTACAGATCAAAGATGTCCACCTGAACCAGATGCTGGACGACACCGGCATCTTGCGGCGGGCAAATTTCAGCCTGCCCGACCTGAAAGAGGGCTATGCCACCGACGACAACGGCCGGCTGCTCATCGTGGCCTGCCTGCAATACAAGCACAGCGGCAGCGGCCAATCGCTCACCTGGGCCACCCGCGCGCTCAGCTTCCTGCAGTATGCCGAAAGGGACGGCTGGTTCAAAAACTTCATGCTATACGACCGGCACTTTCTGGACAGCGTCTGCTCGCAGGAGTGCTATGGCCGCTGCATTTGGGCACTGGGCTTTGCCGCAGCACAGAAGTACCTGCCAAAGAGCCTGCGGCAGGCGGCCGGTACACTTTTGGAAAAAGTGGCGCCCATGGCCGGGCAGCTGAGCGAACTGCGCGCCTGTGCCTATGCCGCCATGGGGTTTTTGAACTGGCGCCACCCGGACTACCGGGCGCGCACCGGCAGCCTGCTGGCACACATCGCATCTGCCTGGCGCCAAAACGCCCAGCCAGGCTGGCCGTGGTATGAGGACAGCCTCAGCTACTGCAACGCCATCATTCCCCACGCCCTGCTGATGGGCTTTCGCCTGATGGACGCCAGCGACCTTTTGTCCACCGGCTTGGAGAGCCTGCGCTTTCTGCTGGAGGAGACCACCCGTGACGGCTTTTTTTGGCCCATCGGTTCGGGCGGCTGGGCCCCGCGCGGCGGCGTGCGGGCCCTGTACGGCCAGCTGCCCGTGGAGGCCTGCTGCACCCTTTTCAGTTGCATCACCGCCCACCACATCACCAAGGACGACTATTTCCTGCAAAAAGCCCGCCTGTGCCTGAACTGGTATTTGGGCCACAACAGCGCCGGCGCTTCCATGATAGACCCCGACACCGGCGGCTGCTACGACAGCCTGAACGCGGACGGGCCCAGCCCGCACCAGGGCGCCGAGGCCCTGCTGAGCTGGTATGCCGCCGTGCTGGCGCTGCGCCTTTATGAAGGAGAATGAGCCATGCATCCAAAACACCAACTGAAACGCTGGCTGCGCTATGCCACGCACGACCTGGAGCTGCAGGATGAACTGAACCTGCTGCAGCTGTGCCAAAACGACGGCGAGATATACAACCGCTTTTACCGCGAGCTGCCCGTTTATGCCTCCGGCATGCACGCGCCCATCGGCGCCGGGCCGAACCGCATGAACATCTACACCGTGGGGCGTGCCAGCCAGGCCTTTGCCCTGTGCCTGCGCAGCAGAAGCAACCCAAGGCCCGTGCTCGTCAGCTGCGATTTGCTGGCTTCCTCGCTGCGCTTTGCGCACCAGGCCGCCTGTGTCTTTGCCGCCAACGGCATCTTTGTGTGGCTGCAGCAGAGCCCGGTGCCCGCCTCGTTCCTGCCCGGCGGCATTCGGCGCCTGGCCTGCGGCGGCGGCGTGTGCATCACCGCAGGCTACCCGCCGGACAGCTACTGCGGCTACCTGCTGTATGGCCCAAACGGCGAACGCCTGCCCGAGAACACCTGCCGCACCGTGGCAAAAAAGATGTCCGGCATCGACCCCTTCCACGGCGTGCTCACCACCGATTTCGACACCGCCTGCGACATCGGCCTCATCCGGATGGTTCGCACGCCCGCCCTTGCCGAGCCCGCCGCCCACAAGCTGGCCACGGCGCCGATGCCCAAGCGGTATCCACCCGGCGCCGAGCACGCCCAAAGCGCGCACTAGCCCCACAGGCGGCGCATATCGCCACCGCATATCCACTCGATTCCTCTTCCCATTCGCCCATTTTCTTGTGAGGTGCTATCATGTCAAGAGTCGTTCGTATGTTGCTCTCGCTTGTGGTCTTTGCCCTTCTGCTTTGGGCATGGGTGCAGTTCATGGCGGCGCTTTGCGGCCTGCCGCTTCTGCTCAAAGCGTCTCTCATCGTGCTGTTTGTCGCCGCCGACGCTGCCGCTCTCATCTTTTTGGCCCGGAAGGCCGTTCTGCCCGACGAACGCATTTGAGGCACAACGCCTTCATCCCCAGGCAAAAAGATACCTCTCGCATCAAGCGAGAGGCTTCTTTTTGTCCTTCAGGGTCGTCATCTGTGCAATCAGCGCCTTGGCGCGTCGCTCGTTCTCGTAATAGGAAGGCGGGAACGGCTCATAGTACCTCGATTCGGGCTGCGCCGGGTAGTCCTGTTCGGTATTATTACGAAAAATCGTCATACCCAAATCTCCTTTCTTCTCAAACTGGCACAGTATAACACACCCCGCCTCGCGGTTCTTGTCGCTTTTTAAGCTTTACAAATCATCCATAGATTGTCTATTTTATGTCTTTACAGGGAAACGCAAAGCCTTGCACGATGAAACCGGCCGGCAGATTCTTCTGCCGGCCGGTTTTTAATCTCTATGGTTGGTCATCTCGTGCGAACAATGGGGTGGTGAGGTAGCGTTCACCTGTGTCTGGCAGCAGCACCACCACACGCTTTCCGGCGTTCTGTGGGCGTTTTGCCACCTGTATCGCCGCAAAAAGCGCCGCGCCGGAGGAGATGCCGGCCAAAAGGCCCTCTTCTTTTGCCAGCAGCCGCCCCGTGCGATAGGCGTCTTCGTCCCCCACCGGCACCACTTCGTCGTAGACGCCGGTGTCCAGCACCTTGGGCACAAAGCCCGCGCCGATGCCCTGTATGCCGTGCGGGCCCGCTTTGCCGCCGCTCAACACAGGCGAAGCGGCGGGCTCCACCGCCACCACGCGCACGGCAGGGCTTTGCTCTTTCAGATACTGCCCTGCCCCGGTGATGGTGCCGCCGGTGCCCACGCTGGCCACGAACACATCCACACGCCCGGATGCATCGCGCCATATCTCCGGGCCGGTGGTGGCCTTGTGCACGGCGGGGTTGGCCGGGTTTTCGAACTGGTTCGGGAACACGCTGCCCGGCGTTTCCGCCGCCAGCTGCACGGCTTTTTCTATCGC
>JBFXKS010000187.1:0-4160 GCA_050173515.1 Oscillospiraceae bacterium
TCGCGTTTTTTCGCGACCCACTGGCGCAGGCGCGCGGCCAACGTGTCGCGTGTTTTGCTGATCACCCGGTCCACGCCGCCTTGCTCCTCCTCGGCCTTGCCAAAGCGGTATTCGCGGATGCTGGCGTTCAAAACGGCGCCCACCAGCACCAGTGTCACCGTGAAATTCAGCCAGAACATCAGCAGGAACAGCGCGCCCAGCGTGCCGTAGCTGGACAGGTTGCGCGTGGCAAAGCGCATGTAGATGGTGAAGCCCTGCACCAGCGCCAGCAGGCCCACCAGCGCCAGAAAAACGCCCGGCAGCACGTCGCGAAAGCGCAGCTTCACGTCGGGCGTCACGCGGTAGACGATGAGCAGCATGCAGAACAAAAACCCGATGGCCACCGGCCATTTCAGGTCCAGCAGGGTGTGCATCAGCTGGCCGGCCTGCGGCAAAATGGGCGCCAGCCCCTGCAGCAGCGCCTCGCCCATGCTGAACACCACCACAAAGGCGATGAGCAGCAGCAAAATGAGCAGGATGGTGACCAGCGACACCAGGCGCTTGGCGATGAAGCTGGCGGTGTCGGGGATGCCGTAGGCCTTGTTCATGCCTTTTTGCAGGTAGCGGATGCCCCGGCTGGACGACCAGATGGCCGCGATGAGGCCCAACGACAGCAGCCCGCCGCTGCCGTTGGTGAGCAGGCCGGACACGATGGGCTCCAAAATGGGCAGCACAGCCTCGGGCACCACGGTGTCCAGATAGCCCATCACGCTGGTGGGGTCGATGTTCAAAAAGGGCAGGATGTTGCCCACCGCGATGACCAGCGGCGCCAGCGACAACAGCAGGTAATAGGTGATGAGCACCGAGGTGTTGCCCACGTCGGCGCCCACAAAGCGGTCTTTGGCAATGGTGAAAAACTTGCCCAACTTTTCTTTCGACATGCTTGGCTCCCCGTGGGTTATGTGGGGTCAGTCGGGCGTTTCTTCGCCCAGCTCGGCATACTCGCGCGCGTGGTCTATCAGGAACTGGCGCTCGGCGTCGGTGACGGGCCGCACGGCCTTGGCCGGGCGGCCAAAGGCCATCATGCCGTCGGGGATCACGGCGTCCTGCGTGACCAGCGAGCCCGCGCCCACGATGCAGTATTCGCCGATGCGTGCGCCGTTCATCACGATGCTGCCCATGCCCACCATGCTGGCGTTGCCAATGGTGCAGCCGTGCAAAATGCACGCGTGGCCCACCGTCACGTCGTCGCCGATGACCATGGTGGGCAGGTAGTCCTCCGAGTGCAGCACCGAGCAGTCCTGCACCGAGGTGCGCTGGCCGATCTTGATGGCGCCCAAGTCGCCCCGGATGACCACGTTGTGCCAGATGCTGCTGCGGCTGCCCACCTGTACATCGCCTACGATGACCGCCCCGGCCTTCACGTGGGCGTCCGGCGCGATGACGGGCTGTTTCAACTCTCTCATGTCGAACCTCCTGTTTGAACTGGTATGTGCCTTGGGCTACTTGCCCAGCGCTTCCATGCGCTGTTTGGCGGCGGCCACCGCGTTCATCACGGTGGCGCGGAAGGCGCCTTGCTCCAGCGCGTGCACCCCGGCAATGGTGCCGCCGCCCGGGGAACATACGTTGTCTTTCAGCTGGGCGGGGTGGCTGCCCGTTTTCAGCACCATCTCGGCGGCGCCGGCCAGCGTTTCGGCGGCCAGCCGCTGGGCCAGGTCCCGCGAAAGGCCCTGCTCCACGCCGCCGTCGGCCAGAGCCTCGATGAACAGGTAGGCAAAGGCCGGCCCGCAGCCGCTTACCGCGGTCACCGCGTCCATCTGGCCCTCGGGCAGCAGGGTGGTGCTGCCCACGGCGTCAAACAGCTGGCGGCACAGCGTGATGTCCTTGTCGCCGGCCAGCTTGCCGGGCGCGAGGCCGGCGCTGCCCTTGCCCACCAGCATGGGTGTGTTGGGCATCACGCGGATCACCGGGCTTTCGGGCGCCAGCTGCTCCAGCGTGGCCAGCGATACGCCCCCCACGATGGACAACACCAGCTGCCCGGCGCGGAAGGCGGCGCCCGTTTTCTGCAGCGCGTCCTTCAGCACCTGCGGCTTCAGGCACAGCACCAGCACGTCACACTGGGCCACCAGCGTTTTGATGCCCGAGCCATCGGCGGGGTTGAGCACAGTGGTCACGCCGTGCCGCGCGGCCAGTGCCTCGAGGCGCTCTTGCGAAATATCGGTGACCAGCACCTGCGCCGGCGTTAAAACGCCGGCCTTCAACGCGCCGGACAAAATGGCCTCGGCCATCTGGCCGCCGCCGATAAAACCGATGGATCTCTCTTTCAGCACGTGATCCCTCCTGTGTTGGCAGTGTTATTCTATACGATGGCTCAAATATCGTCGGCGGTGTGCAGCTGCGGGGCGGGCAGTTCAAAAAAGTCGGGCACCTCGCCGTCCAGCCGCGCCAGCATGGCGTCTGCCAGCGCTTCGCCGGCGGCGTACCACTGGGGGTCTGCCACCGCTTTCAGCGCGGCGTTTGTGTCCAGCAGGGGCAGCAGGGTGCCGTCGGTGTCCACGCCGCCCACAAAAACGTCCGTTCGGCCGGCCGCGGCCAGTTGCTCGGCCAGCTCGCGGGCAATCTGCGCGTCGGTGGCCAGAAAAACCGTGGCCTCACTATGGGCGGCTATGGCCTCGGCCACCGCGGCGTCCTGGTTCAGCCGGGTGGTGCTCTCATAGGTGATGGCGATGTCCGGCAGCAGCGCTTCCAAGCCGCTGGCCAGCCCGCCCAGCAGGCCAGCCTCCATGTGATCCGGCTCAACTTCGAACAGCACGGCCTGTGCGCTGCCACCCTGCTGCTGCAGCCAGCGCCCGGCCGCCTCGCCCAGCGCCTCGCCGCTGAGGTGCGCGGGCTGCAGGGCGCAGTGGATGGCGCCCGGCAGCGTCCCGTCTATGGCCAGCACCGGCACCCCGGCGGCCTCGGCGTCCTGCATGGCCACCTCAAGGGCCTCTGGCTGCGCCGGCAGGCAGAAGATGCCGTCCACCTGCTGCGCCACATAGTTGTGCAGCGCCTCCGCCTGCATTTCAGGCTGGCCGTCGCTGTCCTGCAGGGCCAGTTCAATGCCCAGTATGTTGCAGTGGTCTTGCAGGCCGCGGGCCAGCTGGGTATACCGCGGCCCGGCAAGGGCCGCGAAACTGCACAGGAACCGGTAGGTCACGGCGGCCTCGCTGCCATCTGGCACCGGGAAGGAAAAGGGCGCCAGCGAAGCGGGGTCGGGCGCCTTGGGCTGCGAGGCGGCCGAGGAAACAGGCGCGCTGCCGGCAGGCTGCGAAGGGGCAGCGGACGCATCTGCCGGGCCACAGGCACACAGCAGGAAAAAGCAGGCCAAAGCGGCAACGAAACCGCGTGTGTATTTCATGAAAGCTCCTTTGTGGGCGGCTTTGCCCAAGGGGTGAAGAAAGCTGGGCTAGCGGCCGGGATCTGCCCCGGTGGCCTGCCTTTTGTAGCTGATGAACTGCGGGATGTACAAGATGCCCGCCACGAGGGCGCAGATGGTGATGAGGCTGAGCAAAATGAGGATGACCCAGCCGGGGATGCGCGGGAAGAAGATGATGACGGCGGCGATGACATAGAACAGGAAGGTGACCACCTTGCCGAACCAGCGCGCGCCCTTCAGCTGCACTTTTTGCCGCAGCAGCCAGCCGCCCAGCACCAGCATCACCAGCTCTTTGAACAGCAAGATGGCAAAGAAATACCAGAACTGCGGCATTTTCACGATGAGCATGACACAGGCCGCCACCTGGGTGCACTTGTCGGCCACGGGGTCCAGCACTTTGCCCACGGCGCTCACCCAGCCAAAGTGGCGGGCCAAAAAGCCGTCCAGAAAGTCGGTGATGCCCGAGACGGCCAGCACGATGGCCGCCAGGGCCGTGTGGTCTTCCAGCATCAGCCAAATAAACACGGGTATGAGCAAAATGCGAAAAGAAGACAGGATGTTCGGTAGGTGTTTGATAGCGGCCATCTCCTTTGTGGGGTTGCCAGTGCGCATAATCCAACCCCCATTATATCAGACAAAGGGCCCGGATGGGAAGCTCTGTGCCCAATTTTTCGCTTTTGGCCGCTGTGTTTGGCGAAAGGCAACAAAAACCCGCCCTTTTTAAAAAGGGCGGGCCGTGCTGTTTCACCTGTGGCGGCTACATGGT
>JBFXKS010000188.1:0-4152 GCA_050173515.1 Oscillospiraceae bacterium
CGCGCGGTGCCGTCGTAGCCCATCAGCCGGAAAGTGACGTGGTCGTTCGGGTACAGGTAGCTGTGGGGCACCCATATCTCCGTGTCGGTGATCTGGTAGGCCAGCATGTTGGTCTCGCCGCTGGCCAGCGACACGGCCAGCAAGTCGAAGGTGATGGCGCGGCCGTCGTAGTCGTCGCTCAGCAGTACGTCCCAGCTGCACTGGTAGCCGTCCTCCAGCTCCTCCACGTCGAACCAGGCGATGTCCAGCAGCATGGGCTCCAAAAAGTAGCTGGCCAGCAGCTGCCCATCCGCCGTGATGATGTCGAAGCCGACGATGGCCTCGTTGGTGGGCAGCAGCGCCGTGAACACGGCATAGGCCGCCGGCTCTCCGCCGCCGTCAGCGGGCGGGGCAAAGCTCACCGCCGGGTTCACGCTGGAGACGATGCCGCCCACTTCGTCGAAGGCCACCAGGGCATAGTCCTCGGCGCCGCTCTGCTCCACGCGCTGGGCGGCGTCCACCACCTGCACGCGTAAAATCTGTGCCGCATCGCCGTTCTCGGCGCTATAGCCCTCGGCGTAGATGATGCCCTCTACCATATAGTATTCGTCGGCCTGGGCGGCCGCCACGCGCGCCGCCGGCGCCAGCAGCACGGCCAGCAGCACCGCGGCCAGCGCAACCGCCATGCGCGGCGCGCCTTTCGTGCATGCGGCTCCACTTTTCACTCTCATCCGCGGCCTCCTCGTTTTTCGCTTTTCAGCCATCGCGCCCTACCACCCGCCGTCCGGGTCGTCCACGTCCTCGTCGTCGCCCCAGTCAAAGTCAGGCTCTTCCTGTGGCGGCGGCGTGTCATAGTGTATCGCGTCGGTGTCGTAGCGGCTGCGCAGCGGGTTCTCGCCGTACACCTGCAGAACGTAGGGGTAGTTCATGCTGTACAGGCTGTTGGCGCGCAGCTCCTGCGGCGGATACAGCTGGAAGGCCTGGCAGATGTGCTCGTAGGCCAGCCCAAAGCTGCGTTCGCCCACGCCGTCCCATGCCTCGGTGGCCGCGGCGCTGGCGTCTTTCAAGGCCTGCTTTATCTCGTCCGCACTCACCGCGAGGCCATAGCAATCCTCGGTGTACCAGCTGTAGAATGCCAACAGTTCATCGTAGGTGATGGTGCCATAGCCGGCCTCGATACGCCCCAGGTCGAACTGATCGTAAACCAGCCGCTGCACCATCTCGTCGCGCGGCATTGCGGCAAAGCCACTGGCCGGGGCCGAAGGCGCCGGGGCCGGCACAGAGGCGGCCTGGGATGCAGGCGGTGGGGGCGCGGGCTCGGAGATGGGCGGCGGCGCGGGCTCGGAGGTGGCCTGGGACGTAGGCGGCGCAGGCTGCTCGCCGACCGGCGGGATTTCAGCGCCGCCCTCGGGCGTCAGCGGCGCCGGCTGATAGTAGTCGCCGTCGTCCATGGGCAGGTCGGTCACGGGGTTTATGTCCAGCGTGGGCGCTTCATCGGGCTGGGGCTGCATCTCCTCGTCGCTCGGGCCCACCTCATAGAAATCCGAGAGATAGGTGCGCATGTAGTACACCGTGTTGTTGGCCCGCACAAAGGCCAGGAAGAGATAGTCGTTCTCCAGCGCGGACATGCCGCAGGGCGACAGGCTGTAAAAGTCGCGCATTTGCTCCAGCTCATCCGATTCATACGGGTAGATGCCGGCGTTGCTGTAAACGAGGGAAGCGCGCATGCCCAGCTCGGCAAAAATGGCGTCAATGGCCGGCTCCAGCTCCACCAATTCGCCAATGATGCCCTGGGCCACGGCCTCTTCCACCGCCTTTTGGTAGTGCTTTTCGCCCACCGCCAGAATGTCGTCTTCCGCGTAAGGCGCGTGGCCCTGCTGCTGGCGCACCTCGTTCATCATCTGGCGGAACTCCGCCTTCAGCTGGCTCAGCTCCCCCTCGGACAGGTCGTTGACGGCCGGGCGCCCGGCCACCACCTTGCCGTCGGTGAACACCCGCGGCAACACGTTTTCATAGTTGGGCACCAGGAACTTGTACATCTGCTCCCACACCATGCTGGTGGGCCAGTGCACATGGCTGGAGCCCATGATGCTGGACGCGTTCAGGATGGGCGCGGCGGTTTTGGGGTTGTAGGCGTTTTGCACCGGGTGCAGCAAAATGCCGCTGTAGTTGTTGCCGGCGGCGCACTCCAGGTAGGGGCGCTGGCCGGTGACGGCCTGCCCGTTCTCGGTGCCGGCCACGCCGTAGGGCGCGCCGTTGATATTGACGCGGAAATCGCCGTTCACATATTCGTCGCCGTTGGAGAAAATGTGCCCCAGCTCGTGCGCCACCGTGGCCTCCAGGTCGGCGGCGCTGGGCCCGCCCGCCAGGGTGACCACCACCGCGTGGTCGCTGTTGGTGTAGCCGCCCAAATTCTGGGTGGTGTGCAGCGCAGAGGACACCAGCACCACCACCACGTCGTAGGCGGCAGCGGCCTTGTGGCGGTACTGCTCGATGTCGTTCATCAGCATCATCTGCCCCTCGGGCGTGGCGATGTCGTAGCCGTTTTCGCCGGCGCCGAACTGGATGGCCGCCTTGCGGTAGCGCCGCACGAAACGGTCCTCGCTCACGGGCATGGTCTGCGCGCGCAGCGGCACGGTGCCGGCGTGGATGTCGGGCGCGTCGTACACCTCGCCGTTGAACCGCACCTCGCCGGCCACAAACAGCACGCTGAAGGTTTTGGAGGTGTTGAAGATGGCCTCGGTGGTCTTTTGCTGGCCGTCGATGTTGGCCACAAAGCGGTACCGCCCGGCCTGCCAGGCATTCACGGCGTCCTTGCCCGGGATGAAGTCGATGATCTGGCTGTTGCCGCTGTTGGCCGGGCGCACCGTGGCCAGGGGCGCCGCGCCGCCGTCATAGTAGATGTCCAGCGACATCGTGTCGGCGTCTATGTCCACCGGCTGCTCCATCACCACCTGCACAGAGGTGGGCTTGCCGGCCACGAACATATTCATGAAGTAGTATTCGCCGCTGGCCAAGTCGATGCCCTTGCCCATCACCTGCGTCACCTCCACGCTGGAGATGGCGGTGCCGGCGGCGTGCACGGGCTGCGGCCACAGCAGCAGCATCTGCAGCAAAAACAGCCCCAGCATGCCCACCGTGACCAGGTAATTTTTCACTCGCTTCATCGTCGACCCTTCCTCTCACCGGCCAAAATCACTCGTCTGCGCCCTGCCCGCCGTCAGCCGCGGTAAAAGGCGTCCTGCAGCCAACGGATATCTCCGTCGTCGTCGAATGTATAGAACGCGCGCAAGGGCGGAAAATAGCCTATCGTCTCCACCACTCTGTCGTAGTAGCCGGCCAGGCCGCCGCCGTCCTGGAACGAACTGAGGCCGTCGTAGCCGGCGATCAGGTGGTCCCACATGTCCACCGACGGCAGGCTGGCCAGGCGGAAGGTGAACACGTCCTCGCCCACATACTCGGCGTCCTCATAGGTCATCGCCATGGCCCGGCACACAATGAACCCGCGCTCGGCTTCGTCGTCGTAGCCAAAGCCGTATACCTCAAGGCCGTTGCAGCCCTCGGGCAAATCGCTCTCTATGTTGTACGCCTCCACCGCAGCAGGTATCTCCGGCGTGGGCAGGGCCTGCTGTTCTTCGGTGCTCTCGGGCGCCACACTGGAGGGCGGCGCCTTTGGCGTGCAGCCGGCACAGGCCAGCAGCAGGGCAAAGCAGCAGAAAAGCATCGCGCTGCTCTTCGCCTTTTTCATGGGGAACGCCTCCTCTCTTTTGCCGCAAAAAACCTACCGGCACATTCTGGAATATACCATCCAGACCACCGGCAGGCAACGCTATCGTGATGAACGACGGTGCTTTAGTGACAAACGGCACCTCGGCTGCTTTCCGGCCTCACGCCGGCAGGCCCAGGTTTAGCCGGCACACCACGCGGAACACGCCGTTCTCCCAGGTAAAGTTCGCCCCGCCGCCCAGTTTTTCGGCGATTTGGCGGATGATGCGCGTGCCATAGCCGTGCGGCGCGCCGTCTTGCTTTTGGCTGATGAAGCGGCCGCCGCGCCGGCGGATGACCCCCACATAGGGGTTGGCGCAGGCGATCTCCAGCACCCCGGCTGCAAAGCGCATGTCCACGGTGATCTGGCGCTGTTGCTGTGCCGGCACCTGCTGCGCTGCCTCCAGC
>JBFXKS010000189.1:0-4150 GCA_050173515.1 Oscillospiraceae bacterium
CGCGCGGCAGAGCGGGTGCTGCACCCGAAAAAGGTGTTCCACTGTGATGTCGGGCGTTTCAACGAGCGGCATTTCACCTATGTGGCCGCCTTTGGCTCCTTCATCGACGTGTCCTACAAAACACCGCAGAACGCCAAGAATATGCTGGGCTACCTGGCCTATGTGCTGGAGGCGGTGCAGCGGCTACCAAATGTGCAGCCGCACCACGCGAAGTTCATCATCGACGACAAGGAGCTGGAGGGCGACTATCTGTTGGGCATGGTGGCCAACGCGGCCTCGGTGGCCGGGTTCACCATACCGGGCAAAGAAAAGGTGCGGCTGGACGACGGCGTTTTTGAGATGATGTTGGTGCACTACCCGCACAACCTGGGCGAGATCAGCGAGGTGAGCAGCGGCCTGCTGCGCGGCGACTTCTCTTCGCCGTTATTGAGCGTGGAACGGGTGCGCCAGGTGGAGGTGCTGTCTGAAAAGCCCTGCGCCTGGAGCCTGGACGGCGAATATGGCGGCAAAACGACCCATGCGCGCATCAAGGTGCGGCACAAAGCCATCGGCATCTGTATTTAGCGGGGGCACGGAATGGGAATATTCAGGCGCAACTGGAATAAGCCGGGGCCGGGCGTGGAAAAAGACGCGCCACGGAAGAAAGGCCTCGCCCGTTTTTTTGAGCTGATAGGCCGGGATTTTGGCGGGCTGGTGAAGGTGAACCTGTTGTATCAGCTGTGCCTGTTGCCCGCGCAGGCCTGTGTGCTGGCCTCGGTGCTGTTCTTTGTGGGTGGCTATCAAAGCCTGTTCCTGCTGTTTTTGCTGCTGGCGCTGGCGGGCAGCGTGCTGGTGGGGCCGGCCGGGGCCGCCATGAATTACTGCATCACAAAAATGCTGCGGGACGAGCCCGGCTTCATCTGGCACGATTTCAAACGGGTGTTCAAGCGCACCTTTCGCGGCATGGCGGCGCCCGGGGTGCTCTATGCGCTCATATTGGTGGCGCAGGTGTATGCCTTGCTTTACTATGGAACCGCCGCCGGGGCATCCGCCAGCGTGCCCATGGTCATCACCTACCTGCTCTCGTCACTGCTGTTTGCCATGGCCTCGCCTTATCTGTTTTTGCAGGGGGCCTATCTGCAGCTGAAAATGGGCGGGCTGCTGAAAAACAGTGTTTTGTTGTCAGTCGGGTTCTTTTTGCGCAGTTTGGCGTCTGCTCTCATCCACAGCGTGTTTTTGCTGCTGCAGTTGCGCCTGTTTCCGCTGCTGCTGCCGTTGACCTTGCTCTGTGGTTACGCGCTGCCCTGCCTGTTGGGGCTGATGTGGATATGGCCACCTTTTGAGGAGACCTTCGAGCTTTCGATGGAGCAGGAAACTTTATAAATTCGTGGCGCACGAAAAGCGGGCGCACACGCACGGGCAAAGAGAATGGCCGTTGGAACGAAAAATAAACGGTCATTTTTGTATTGGATAATTAATAATTATATTGACAAATTACCATATAAGAGATATAATTAATACAGAAACGAAATGGGGGATCCGATGTCAAAAAGCATTTATAGCCTGCTGCTGTCTGAAGACGTGATGCAGGCGGTGGACCTGCTGGCCTCCAGCGGCGGGCACAGCCGCTCGGCACTGGTGAACCAGATTTTGGCCGAGCACGTGAGCCTGCTGTCGCCGGAGAAACGGCTGCGCCAGGCCGCAGATGCCATAGAGCACTTGGCCAGGCAGTGTGGCTTTCGCTGTGCCCGCACCGCGCGCGGCGCGCTGAATTTATACACCGCGCTGCCCTACAAATACCGCCCGGCCGTTCGTTTCAGCATAGAGCTGCAAGACGACCCGCAGGTTCTGGGCAGGCTGCGCGTGAGCATGCGCAGCCAAAACGACACGCTTTTAAGCTATTTTGAGGTATTCTTTGATTTGTGGCGCAGCCTGGAGGCCAAACACCTGCACCCGCCGCCCGCGCAGGCGGAGCCCGCGGCGCAGCAGGCGCAATATGCGTGTGTGCTGCGGCGCACAAGCGACATCGCGTTGGGCGCAGACGAGGGGCTGCAGATGGGCACGTACATCGCCGGGCTGGACGCCTGCCTCAAGACCTTCTTTGAGAACCTGGGCGATGCGCCCGCGGCGCTGGAAAAAACAGAGGCCCGGTTTTTGGAGCATCTGGCAAAAAGCGAGACGATGCGTGCGCTATAGAGCGCACTAGCGATAGATAAAAGCACAAAGGAGAAACGAAAGCATGGACCTTCAAAAATTTACACAAAAATTGCGCGATGCCATCATGGAAGCGCAGAAGCTGGCGCTGGAATATCAAAACCAGGCGCTTGAACAAGAGCATTTATTGTATGCCTTGCTGAACCAGGAGGGCAGCCTGCTGGCGCAGCTTTTCAAAAAGATGGACATCGAGCCGGGCAACGTGGAGGTGGATTTGGCCGAGGCGATCTCACAGCTGCCGAAAGTGAGCGGCTCGGGCCGCGAGGCCGACAAGATATACATCACGCCCAGCCTGGACAAGGCGCTGCTGAGCGCCGAAAAGCAGGCCAAGGGCATGAAGGACGAATACGTCTCGGTGGAGCACGCCATGCTGGGGTTGATCGCCGAGGCCAACGAGGGGCTGCGCCGCCTGTTCAAGCTGTTCGGCATCGACCGCAACAGCTTTTTGGCGGCGCTGGCCACCGTGCGGGGCAACACCCGCGTGACCACCGACAACCCCGAGGACACCTACGACGTGCTGAACAAATACGGGCAGGAGCTGGTGGACCTGGCCCGCCGGCAAAAGCTGGACCCGGTTATCGGGCGCGACGCCGAGATACGAAACGTCATCCGCATCTTGAGCCGCAAGACCAAAAACAACCCGGTGCTCATCGGCGAGCCGGGCGTGGGCAAAACGGCCATCGCCGAGGGGCTGGCCCAGCGCATCGTGCGCGGGGACGTGCCCGACAGCCTGCGCGACCGCAAGATTTTTGCGCTGGACATGGGCGCCTTGGTGGCCGGGGCGAAATACCGCGGCGAGTTTGAAGAGCGCCTGAAGAGTGTATTGCAGGAAGTGCAGAAATCGGATGGGCAAATCATTCTGTTTATTGACGAGCTGCACACAATTGTGGGTGCGGGCAAGACGGACGGCGCCATGGATGCGGGCAATTTGCTGAAGCCGATGCTGGCGCGCGGCGAGCTGCACTGCATCGGCGCCACCACGCTGAACGAGTACCGCCAGTACATCGAGAAGGACGCGGCGCTGGAGCGGCGCTTCCAGCCGGTGATGGTGGACCAACCCACCGTGGAGGACACCATCTCCATTCTGCGCGGCATCAAAGAGCGCTACGAGGTGTTCCACGGGGTGAAGATCACCGATGGGGCGCTGATTGCGGCGGCGGTGCTGAGCGACCGCTACATCTCCGACCGCTTTTTGCCCGACAAGGCCATCGACCTGGTGGACGAGGCCTGCGCGATGATCCGCACCGAGATGGACACCAGCCCGGCCGAGATGGACGATTTGCAGCGCAAGATCATGCAAAGCGAGATAGAAGAGGCCGCGCTGAAAAAGGAAAAGGACGAATTGTCCAAGGCGCACCTGAAGGAGATACGCGAAGAGCTGGCCTCCATGCGCGAGGCGTACACGGCGATGCGCGCGCAGTGGGACAACGAGAAGGATGCCATCGCCCGCGTGCAGAAGCTGCGCGAAGAGTTGGAGCAGGTGAACGGCGAGATCGCGAAAGCGGAGCGCGAGTATGACCTGAACCGCGCGGCCGAGCTGAAATATGGACGCCTGCCCGAGCTGCAAAAAGAACTGCAAACGCAGGAGAAGCTGGCCGAGGAGAGCGGACAGGAGGGCCTGCTGCACGACAAAGTGACCGACGAGGAGATCAGCCGCATCGTCTCGCGCTGGACGGGCATCCCGCTTTCCAAGCTGATGGAGAGCGAGCGCGAAAAACTGCTGGGCATGGAGGACATTTTGCACCAGCGCGTCATCGGGCAAAACGAGGCCGTCACCCGGGTGAGCGAGGCCATCCTGCGCTCGCGCGCGGGCATTCAGGACGAGGCGCGGCCCATCGGCTCCTTCCTGTTTTTGGGGCCCACCGGCGTGGGCAAAACCGAGCTGGCAAAGGCCCTGGCCGAGGCGCTGTTCGACGACGAGAGCAACATCGTGCGCATCGACATGAGCGAATACATG
>JBFXKS010000190.1:0-4120 GCA_050173515.1 Oscillospiraceae bacterium
GCTTTGGCCGACATCCTCTCCTTGGGCGCCCGGCTTTTGGAGTGCGCCTGCGGGCCCTGCATCGGCATGGGCCAAAGCCCGCCGTCCGCCGGTGTCTCGCTGCGCACGTTCAACCGCAACTTCGAGGGCCGCAGCGGCACCGCCGACGCCGGCGTCTACCTGGTGAGCCCCGAGACGGCCGCCGCCTCTGCGCTGTCCGGCTTCATCACCGACCCGCGCGGCCTGCCGCCCATCGAGGCCTTTGCCATGCCGGCCCGGTTCACCATCAACGACAACATGATCGACCTGCCCGCCGCCGAGCCGGAGTCTCACGCCGTGCAGGTGCAACGCGGGCCGAACATCAAGCCCCTGCCGCTGGCAAAGCCGCTGGCAGACACCCTGGCCCTGCCGGTCCTGCTCAAGGTGGGCGACAACATCACCACCGACCACATCATGCCGGCCGGCGCCAAGATACTGCCCTACCGCAGCAACATCCCGCACCTCTCGCAGTATTGCTTTGAAGGCGTGGACCCCGCCTTCCCCGCCCGCGCCGCGGCCGCGCCCGAGGGCGGCTTCATCGTGGGCGGGCAGAACTACGGGCAGGGCTCCTCGCGCGAGCACGCGGCCCTTGTTCCGCTGTACCTTGGCATCCGGGCGGTCATCGTGAAAAGCTTCGCCCGCATCCACAAGGCCAACCTCATCAACGCCGGCATCTTGCCGCTCACCTTTGAAAACGCCGCCGACGCCGACGGCATCTCGCAGGGCCAGCCCCTTCGGCTGGAGGGCATCTTGGCCGGGCTGGACACCGGGCGCATCCGCCTGGTGGACGAGGCCACCGGGCAGGCCTATACGCTCCTGTGCGACATCTCCGCACGCCAAGCCGCCATCTTGCAGGTGGGCGGCATGATGAACTATGTACGGGAAAACCAGCCCCATGCGTAGGGCCCTCGTTTTCACGCTGGCGCTGGTAATGGCGCTGGGCGGCGTGGGCTGTGGCAGCGCCTCGGCGTCCACCTCGCGCTCTGTGCTGATGGCCGCGCCGCCCCAAAGCCAGCTGCAGCCGGGCACCGAGGCCGGCGGCGACACCGCCGAGGACGAAGACACCTTCGAGCTCCCGTATTTCGACGACGAGGACCTGCAACTCGAAACGGTGAGCCTGGGGCTCAGCGGCGGCTATGCCGGCGACGAAAACGGCTGCTACACCCTGCGCGACATGGGCGACGGCAGCACGGATATCCTCTATTTCAGCTACGCCGACGCCACCTTCACCTCGCTTGAAAACCCGCCCAGGGAAAGCGAACTGCTGCGCGGGCACGTGGCGGCCAACCAAACCCTGCTGACCCCGGTGGTGGCCGGCGCCCACCTCTACCTCTTCCAGTCCAATGTCGAGGGCGCCTCCATCCTGCGGCTGGATAAAGACGGCGCGAACCCACTCAGCTTGCCCATGCCCGCCCAGCACAATTTCCAAACCTCGGGCGTGGTGCTGTGGGACGGCGCGGCCTTTCTGGTGATGACGCTGGACCTCTCGGGCGAAAAGCCGGTCTACACCCTCGTGCGTGCCGATTTTGACGCGGGCGAGGTGACGGTGCTCGTCCGTTTCGAGGCCGGCCTCGAGTACACCATCGAGGGCTGGTGGAGCAAAGGGCCGGTGCTGTGCGAGGCCACCGCCCTGCCCGCCGCCAACGACCCCGCCTTCAGCGAGGCCTTTGCCAACCGGGATTTCCATCTGTTTTGCTACGCGCCGGCCACCGGCCAGCGCGACACCCTTTTGCGCTACAAGCAAGACCAGCCCACCGCCGTGCAGGGCAGCTGCGTGTTCTACTGGCTGGCCGACGAGGCCGCGCTCTATTCGCTCTCGGCCGAGAGCAAAGAGAGCACCCGCATCGCCCAGGGCTTTGTCTCGGCCGACCCCTTCTTCTCCTCCATGCAGCGCACCTTTTACGGTGGGCTTGTCATCCTCCAGTTCTCTGATGCCAACGGCGCGTGGCCCCAGAGCTATGCCGTGGACCCCGCCAGCGGCGAGGTATTCCAGCCGCCGCTGCCCTCGCGCAACCAGGACATCGCCATCGTGGCCGAGGCCGGGGATTTCTTCCTGGTGCGCTCGGGCGACCGCTGGGTCCATCGCTCGGCCATCGACCCCGACTACGACCCAAACGCCAACCCCACCGCCACCCACAACGACCATTTCATTTCCGTGTCTGAATATGCCCTCATCTCCCAGCAGGACTATTGGGCGGGCACGGTGCAGCTCACGCCCATCGAAGACCTCGTCTATCAATGAGAGGTAACATACGCGGGACAGGCCCCGCCCTCACGCCCTATGGGCGCAAGGTTCCGCCGCACACCCCTTCGGGGCACAGGCGCGGCGGAGTACTCACCCTCTCGGCCTGCCTCGCTCGGTTATGCGAAAGCAAGCTTTCGCGCAACGCTCGCTTCGTTGGCCAATAAACCACAGGGAAAGGTTTGATATCACACATGCTGAACAACGAACAGGCCCGCCAGAAGATGGACGACATTCTCGACCGCCAGAAAAAACGCGTGGCCGCCATGCGCGCGCAAAAGGATTTCATTGACTACGCCACACTGGACACGCTCATCATCGGCGTGTGCGGCGGCGACGGCATCGGCCCGGTCATCACGCGCGTCAGCGAGGACGTTTTGCGCCTGCTTCTGGCCGACGACATCGCCAAGGGCCGCGTTGCGTTCCGCACCATCGACGGCCTCACGCTCGAAAACCGCATCGCCGCCGGGCAGGCCATTCCCGATGACGTGCTGGCCGAGCTGAAGGCCTGCCATGTGGTGCTGAAAGGCCCCACCACCACGCCGGACGCCTCCTACACCGGGCCCAACATCGAGAGCGCCAACGTGGCCATGCGGCGCGAGCTGGACCTTTTTGCCAATGTGCGCCCGGTGAAGGTGCCCCAGCAGGGCATCGACTGGACCTTCTTTCGCGAGAACACCGAGGGCGCCTACGCGGTGGGCAGCCTTGGCTTCGAGGCCGAGGACGGCATCAGCGTCGACTTCACCATCACCACCACCGACGGCACCCGCCGCATCGCCCAGCTGGCGTTCGACTACGCCCAGAAAAACGGCAAGACCCACGTGGCCATCGTCACCAAGGCCAACGTCATCAAGGCCACCGACGGCAAGTTCCTGCGCATCTGCAACGAGGTAGCCGAGGGCTATCCCGGCATCACCGCCGAGAGCTGGTATGCCGATATCATGACGGCAAAGCTGGTGGACGAAAAGCGCCGGCGCGATTTCCAGGTGATGGTGCTGCCCAACCTCTACGGCGACATCATCACGGACGAAGCCGCCGAGTTCCAGGGCGGCGTGGGCACCGCCGGCAGCGCCAACATCGGCAAGCGCTACGCCATGTTCGAGGCCATCCACGGCTCGGCCCCGCGCATGGTGGCCGAGGGCCGCGGCGCCTATGCCGACCCCTGCAGCATGCTGCGCGCCGGGGTGCTGCTGCTGCGGCACATCGGCAAGGTGGATGCCGCCGCCCGCATGGAGCGCGCACTCGACATCTGCATGTTTGAGGAGAAAAAGCTGATCGTTACCGGCAGGCCCACAGGCGCCACCAGCGCCGACTTCGGCCGCTATGTGATGGACACCATCGCCCGCCTCTAGGGCAAGCGCCTATTCGGCAGCCATTTCCGGCGCCCTGGCGCCGCGCCCACTCCAATAAGCCCCGTCCCACCCGAAAGGAGTTCCCCTCTATGTCGCAAAACAGCAAGATCTCCCTGCCGGTCATCAACCGCCTGCCGCGCTACTACCGCACCGTGCAGCGCCTGCAGCGCCGCGGCATCACCACCGTTTCCTCCAGCGAGCTGGCCGCGCTTTTGGGCACCACCGCCAGCCAGGTGCGGCAGGACTTCAACTGCTTTGGCGGCTTCGGCCAGCAGGGCGTCGGCTACAATGTCGACTCCCTTGCCCGCGAGCTCTTTGCCCTGCTGCAGGGCGAGCACCCGCTCGATACCATCGTCATCGGCACCGGCCGGCTGGGGCGCGCCATCTCCCACTTTTTGGCCTTCGACGCCTGCTGTGTGCGGCTCATCGCCGCGTTCGACCAAGCCCCCACCGAGATCGGCAGTTCCTTTGGCGCCCTCACCATGCGCGACATCGCCACCATTAAAGA
>JBFXKS010000191.1:0-4074 GCA_050173515.1 Oscillospiraceae bacterium
GCCCATAGAGCAAAGCCAAAGCCCGCTGTGTTTAATAACACAGCGGGCTTTTTGGCGCCGGGGCATAGACCGTATGCACCACAAGCGATGGCTTGCGATAAGGCCGGCTTGGCGCAGAGCAAGAAAGCAAAAGGGCGATGACCTTACTTTTGGACCCACCCAAAAGTAACAAAAGGTGGCCGGAACCTTGCGATGGTTCCGGACCTCCGCACGCTATATGTCGCACGGCCTGTGAAACAGACAACAGTACTGAATGACATGTCTGTTTCACTGCCGGCCGTGCCATTTGAATGAAGGGCACCGGCCTTAGTCCTTGACCTTTCTTCAAATAACCTGTGCCGTAAAAATTCCGAATGGCGCAAAGTACTGTTTCGGAATTTTAGGCACAGAGCACCTCTAGCGATCGGAGGGACTGGGAACCATCGCAACGGTTCCCAGTGGCCTTTTGGTACTTTTGGGCCAAATCCAAAAGTACGAACGTCGCCTTGCATAAAAGCTTGCCTTATCGCAAAAAATGCAAAAGGTCTCTGGTTGTTCTTTTGGCGAAACCCAAAAGAACGAACTGCGCCCTGCACTATGCTCACAATCCCCGCATGCCAACAAAAAAGAGACACCCTTGTGAGTGCCTCTGGCCGAGCATCCCTGTGCGCATCAAAGCGTCGGCATTTGTCCCTGCCTGCACCGCCCATCACGCCTTGCGCTTTTTGGCCATGATGACCCGATCGGCCAGCATGGCGATGAACTCCGAGTTGGTGGGCTTGCCACGCAGCGAATGCACGGTGCTGCCAAAGTAGAAGTTGAGGATCTCGATGTCGCCGCGGTCCCAGGCCACCTCGATGGCGTGGCGGATGGCGCGCTCCACGCGCGAGGCGGTGGTGGCGTGGTTGCGCGCGATGTCGGGGTACAGCAGCTTGGTGACCGCGTTGATGAGCGCGGGGTTCTCGGTCACCATCAAAATGGCGTCGCGCAGAAAGCGGTAGCCTTTTATGTGGGCCGGCACCCCGATGGTGCGCAGCATGTCGGTGACCAGTCCTCTTCCTGCAGGGTGGTCACCTGGGTGATGCGCGTGCGGCGGCCCGCCTCTTGCAGCAGGCGCATGGCCAGGGTGGAGACGTCGAAAGGTTTCAGGAAATAAAAGGCGAACCCGCTTTCCATCACCTCTTTTTCTATCTCCTCGCTTTGGAATGTCCCTGTGACATAAAAGACGGTGTCTTTGCCTTGGCCGTTTTCGTCATACTTGTTTTTCAGCGTGATGGCATCCATTCCCGGCATGAACACATCCAACAGCACCGCGTCTGGTTTTTGCCGCACCACCTCGGAATACGCCACCACGCCGTTGCGCGGGCATACGTTCACATCGATGCTGTGCATGGGCAACGTCTCTTTGCACAGGCGGCACAGCTCCAGAGAGGTCTCCGTCATGAGCAGTTTCAATGCACTTTCCATATCAATGCCCCTTCCAAAAAACGTCAGTCATATCCAAATTCTCTAAAAAACCACATCGATGCCACAGGAAATTCTAAGTAAGTATAGCATAGGGACACGTATTCCACAATAAAATGTTCTCTCCAAATTTCGACAAATATCGATATTTCTTTCCAAAAAAACGCACTTTTTAGTTGTTTTCAGACAGCACGCCTGCCGAAAAAAGGTAGTATCTGTCGGCTTTGATGTCGGTTTTCCCGCGCGTGGGGAAAAAATAGACCTGGGTGTGCACGCCGGCGCCGTCCTCGAAGCGGCTGAAGGCGAAGTCGAAATCGCGCGCGGGGCCAAAGCTCTCCAGCATGGCCGACAAAACATACCGCTCGTATTCCGGCAAAACGGCCGCGCCGGCCTCGTCGTAGCTTTTTATCAGCGTGCTGAACGAGGTGGCCGGCGCGCCCAGGCCGTCGGCCTCGGCCTTGCACTGGGCCAGGTTCAGCACGGCCTCCACCTGGCCGATGCTGGCTTTGGCGGCGGTCATGTTCGCCTGGCGCACACTGGCATAGGCCGCGCCGCTGCACAGCGTGAAGATGACGATGGACACGCACAGCAGCGCCGCCACCCACACCGACACCGGCCAGCTGGCCCGCCTGTTTTCTTCCTGACGCACAGCGCCACCTCCATCATGCATGCTATTTATGGCTCGTTTGATGTTTGGATACCCGGCTGCCCGGCCTTTTGCGCCTGGCGGGCCACGCCCACCACCAGCCCCACCGCCAGGTACAGCACCGCCACGCTGGTGCCGCCCGCCGACACGAACGGCAGCGTGATGCCCACCACCGGGGCCAGCATCAGGTTCATGCCCACGTTGACCACCGTTTGCACCAGCAGCATTGCAAAGCCACCGATGCAGATGAAAAACCCGGCGCCCGGCGCGGCGGATGCCACGCGCAAAAACCGCAGCATGAGGCCGAACAGCAGCCCCAGCAGCAGCAGGCAACCCACAAAACCCCAGCTCTCGGCAAAATAGCTGAAAATGAAGTCGTTTTCCGGGCGGGGCACCGCGGTGTGCTGCGGCTGGAACAGCCCGCGCCCAAACAGCCCACCGCTGCGGATGGCCGCCCGCCCGCACAGCTGCTGGTACATGATGGTGTCGGCGTAGGGCGCGGGGTCGAACAGGCCAAGGATGCGCTGGCGCTGGTAGACTGACAGCAGGTGCCGCCAGGCAAAGGGCGCCGCGGCCAATGCCGCTGCGGTGCATCCGGCCACCGTCCAGCGGTTCAGCCCGGCGGCCACCAGCATGATGACGCCGATGGCCAGGAAGATGAAGGCGGTGCCGTCGTCGCCCTGGAAATGCACCAGCACCGGCGGCGCCAGCAGGTGGGCCAGCAGCGGCAGCAGGGCCTTCGGGCGGTTCACCTCGTGGCCCACGTGCTCCAGGTGGGCCGCAAAGCTGAGCACGAAGCTGAGCTTGGCCAGCTCTGTGGGCTGGAAGCTCATGCCCAGCGGCAGGGCTATCCAGCTCTGGCTGCCGGTGCCGGGCGGCTCATAGCCCACGCCCGGCACAAAGGTGAGCAGCACCAGGCCCCAGCACACCGCCACATGCACCGGCCAGCAGCGCAGCAGCCGGCGCCAGCTCACCCGGGACAGCAGCACCCCGCCCGCAAAGCCACCACCACGGCGAAAAGCTGGGTGAACACCGGGCGCCAGCTGCCAAACAGGCCCTGCAGGCCCAGCTGCCCATACTGCGCCACCGAGGCCAGGCACAGCACCGAGATCAGCGAGAGGCCCAGGCACGGCGCCCAGGTGCGAAAGGCGGCCGACGCCACCATGCTTTTTATCCTGCCGCCCATGCCTGCCCCCTGCCCTGTGCCAGATTTGTTCCATTATACAGAATATGCCCGCCGAACACAACGCGCCCGCCGGCGGAGGCGTTGCTTGCACGCAAACGGGATAAGCGGTATAATATCGGAGGAAAACCAGCGCGGCAGGCGGCAGAGGAGGGCACATGGCACGGTATGTCATCGGCACGCCCGAGGAGATGATGGCGCTGGGCGCGCTTTTGGCGGCCCGGCTGGCCGGCGGGTGCGTGGTGGCCCTGGCCGGGGCCATGGGCAGCGGCAAAACCACCTTTTGCCGCGGGCTTGGGCAGGGCCTGGGCGTGCAGGACCCCGTCTCCAGCCCCACCTACACCATTGCCAACTACTACCGCGGCGCCGTGCCGCTGGCCCACTTCGACGCCACCCGTGTGCAAGGCCCGCAGGACTTTGAGGCCGCCGGCTTTTACGACTATCTGGACGGCGGGGCCGTGGTGGCCGTGGAGTGGAGCGAAAACGTGGCCGCGCTGCTGGAAGAGCCGCTGGTGCATGTGGACATCGCCGTGCTGGAAGGCGGCGCGCGCGAAGTGACCATCGAGGGGGTGGCGCAGCTGTGAGCCTCATCTGCGGGCTGGATTCCTCCGGCAAGACGGCCAGCGTGTGCTTTCTCAAAGACGGCGCCATTCTCTACGAAAAGCTGCTGGACGAAGGGCTGACCCACTCGGAGACGCTGCTGCCGCTGCTGATGGAGGCCTTTGCCGCCACCGGCACAGGGCCGAAGGACGTGGCGCTCTACGCCGTCACCGGCGGGCCGGGTAGTTTCACCGGCCTGCGC
>JBFXKS010000192.1:0-4063 GCA_050173515.1 Oscillospiraceae bacterium
CCAGGCGGATGCATATGTGGAGGTGGCCACCACCCGCCCGGAGACCATGCTGGGCGACGTGGCGGTGGCGGTGAACCCGGCCGACGAACGCTATAAACATCTGCATGGCAAAAAAGTGCTGCTGCCGCTGGTGAACAAGGAGATACCGGTGGTGGTGGACGAGTATGTGGACATGGACTTTGGCACCGGGGTGGTGAAGATCACCCCCGGGCACGACCCCAATGACTTCGAGGTGGGCCGCCGGCACGACCTGCCGGTGGTGAAGATGATGACCGACGACGCCCACGTGAACGAAAACGGCGGCAAATATGCCGGCATGGAGCGTTACGAGGCCCGCAAGGCGGTGGTGGCGGACCTAGAGGCCGGCGGCTACCTGCACAAGGTGGAGCCGCACGGGCACAACGTGGGCACTTGTTACCGCTGCGGTACCACCATCGAGCCGATGGTGAGCCTGCAGTGGTTCGTGAAGATGGCGCCCTTGGCAAAGCCGGCCATCAAGGCGGTGCAGGATGGGCGCATCCGGTTTGTGCCGCAGCGCTTCACCAAAACCTACCTGCACTGGATGGAGAACACGCGCGACTGGACCATCTCGCGCCAGCTGTGGTGGGGCCACCGCATCCCGGCGTGGTACTGTGGCGCCTGCGGCGAGGTGACCGTGGCCGAAGAGGCGCCCGGCGTGTGCGCCCACTGTGGCAGCGCAGACATCCACCAGGACGAAGACACGCTGGACACCTGGTTCTCGAGCGCATTGTGGCCGTTCTCCACGCTGGGCTGGCCCGAAGATACGCCCGACTACCGCTATTTTTACCCCACCAACACGCTGGTCACCGGCTACGACATCATCGGCTTTTGGGTGAGCCGCATGATCTTCTCGGGCCTGCACTACACCGGCAAAGCCCCGTTCGACACGGTGTTGATCCACGGGCTGGTGCGCGACGCCGAGGGCCGCAAGATGAGCAAGAGCCTGGGCAACGGCATCGACCCGCTGGACGTGATAGACGAATACGGCGCGGACGCGCTGCGCTTTACGCTGGTGGCGGGCTCTACCCCGGGCAACGACATGCGCTTTTCCGACGAGAAGGTGCGGGCCTCGCGCAACTTTGCCAACAAGCTGTGGAACGCGGCCCGGTTCGTGCTGATGAACCTGCAGGACGGCTTTGTGCCGGGCCTGCCGGCGCTGGAGGCGCTGGAGCTGAGCGACCGCTGGGCGGTGGGGGAGTACAACCGGCTGGTGGCCGAGGTGACCGACAATCTGGAGCACTACGAGTTTGGCCTGGCCGCGCAGAAGGTGTACGATTTTATCTGGGATATTTTGTGCGACTGGACAATAGAAATTGCCAAGCCCCGGCTGAACGGAGAAGATGAGGCGGCGGCGGACACGGCCAGGCGTGTGCTGGTGTGGCTGCTGGACGGTGCGCTGAAATTGCTGCATCCCTTTATGCCGTTCATCACCGAGGAGATCTACCGCAGCCTGCCGGGCGACGGCGGGGTGCGTAAGCACGAGCCCGGTGAAACCGGGCGAACCCGACGCACTGTGAACGGCCCCAAGGCGCGTGAACAGTGGGAACAAAGTGACCGCGACGGGACGGAAACCATCATGACTAAGGAATGGCCACAGCCGAATGCGGCGCTGGCATTCGATGAGGCGCGGCAGGCGTTTGGCAAGGTGATAGAGCTGGTGCGGGCGGTGCGCAACGTGCGGGCCGAGATGAACGTGCACCCGGCCAAACGCACCCAGCTCATCATCGAGACTGAACAGCCCAAGGCCTTTACAGAGAGCGCGCAGGTGATCGAGAAGCTGGCGTCGGCCGACAGCATCGTGTGTGTGGGAAAGCAGGATGCCAATGCCAAGGGCATGGTGCAGATCGCCACGCCTTCGGCGCGCGTGTTCATCCCCATGGCGGAGCTCATCGACCGCGAGAAGGAGCTGGCACGGCTGAACAAAGAGCATGAGGCGGCACAAAAAGAGGCGGCCGGCCTTGAGGCGCGGCTGGAAAACCGCGGGTTTGTGGAGAAGGCCCCGGCTGCCGTGGTGCAGGACATCCGCGATAAGTTGGCCCGCGCACAGGAAAAGCAGGCCCGGCTGAAAGCGAGCATAAGCGACATAGAGCAGATGTGAAAGGGCAAGACATGACCTACGAGCAGGCGCTGGAATGGGTGCACGGCCTGAAGCGGCTGGGCGCCGCGCCGGGGCTGGCAAGGATGCAAAAGCTGATGGCCGCGCTGGGCAACCCCCAGCAGCGGCTGCGCTTTGTGCACGTGGCCGGCACCAACGGCAAGGGCAGCGTGACCACCATGGTGGCGGCCATCGCAGCGCACGCGGGCTACCGGGTGGGCGCCAACATCAGCCCCTATGTGATGGATTTCACCGAGCGCTTCCAAATAAACGCAGTGAACATCGCCCCGCAGCGGCTGGCGCAGGTGTTGGATAAAGTGCGCACTGCCGCTGAAAAGCTGGCGGAAGCGCCCATCGAGTTTGAAGCGGTGACCGCCGCCGCTCTTCTATACTTTGCCGAGGAGGCGTGTGACCTGGTGTGCCTGGAGGCGGGCATCGGCGGGCGGCTGGACGCGAGCAACATCATTGAAAATACGCTGGTGGCCTGCATCACGAAGGTGGGCCTGGACCATACCGAGATACTGGGCCCGTGTTTGGCAGACATCGCCGCCGAGAAATGCGGCATCATCAAGCCCGGCTGCGTGGTGGTGTGCGATGCCGAACAGCCACCCGAGGCCGCCGAGGTGATTGCGCGCATGGCTGCGGAAAAGCAGTGCAAGCTGGTGGTTCCAAAGCTGGACGCACTGGAACGGGTGCGGAAAACCCCACTCTATATTAATAGTATTATATATAGAGGGCAGCCGGTGGAGGTTCCCTTTATGGGGCGGCACCAGGCGCTGAATGCCGCCATGGCGCTGGAGGCCGCCGCTGTGTTGGCGCAGAAGGGCTATGCCATATCGCCGGCGCAGATGGCCGAGGGGGTGGCCGCCGCGCGGATACCGGCGCGCATAGAAGTGCTGCAGCGTGAGCCGTTGGTGCTGTTGGACGGCGCCCACAACGTGGACTCGGCCAAGGCACTGGCCGGCGTGCTGGAGGAGGCCGGCCTTCGGCACTGGACGGCGGTGGCCGGCATGCTGGACGGCAAGGACGTGCAGGGCGTGATGCGGCTGCTGGCGCGCTATGTGGATGTGCTGTACACCGTGACGCCAGACAGCCCGCGCGCAGTGCCGGCCGAAGGGCTGGCGCAGCAGGTGAAAGGCCTTTTTGGCCGGGTGCAGGCGTGCGAAAATGTGGCCGAGGCCTTGGGGCGTGCGCTTTTGGCAGAGGACAAAAAAGTGTTGATATTTGGCTCGTTCTACCTGGCGCAAACGGCCAAAAAATACTTTTCGGACAATTCTTGAAATTAGGGTTGACACTGGTTGCCCGGTGTGATACTATAACTAAGCGCCCCAAATTCGGCGGGGTGCGTTGGACCTTGAAAATTAAACAATATTGAGAAGCTTGAAGGACCCTTAGAGGCTTTTGTTTTTTGCAAAAGCCCGGGCACTGGGGAACCGGTGTCCAGGTGCATTTATGCACCAAAAAATTCCTTTTAGCAGTAATTTTGAGACGTTATGCGTTTTAGAATGATGCATTTGGAATCAAACACTAGTGTACAGTGTGATTTAACTGAACTTTTGGTTCATTTAAATACCATTAGCTAAAGAGTTTGATCCTGGCTCAGGACGAACGCTGGCGGCGCGCCTAACACATGCAAGTCGAACGGAGCGCACTGTGTGAAGTCACTTCGGTGGCGGAACTTTGTGTTGCTTAGTGGCGAACGGGTGAGTAACACGTGAGTAACCTACCCTCGAGTGGGGGACAACATTTGGAAACAGATGCTAATACCGCATAAGACCACGGTGTCGCATGGCACAGTGGCCAAAGGAGCAATTCGCTTGAGGATGGACTCGCGTCCGATTAGCTAGATGGTGAGGTAACGGCCCACCATGGCAACGATCGGTAGCCGGACTGAGAGGTTGATCGGCCACATTGGGACTGAGACACGGCCCAGACTCCTACGGGAGG
>JBFXKS010000193.1:0-4047 GCA_050173515.1 Oscillospiraceae bacterium
CCGAGATCGGCAGTTCCTTTGGCGCCCTCACCGTGCGCGACATCGCCACCATTAAAGACTATTGCCAAAAGCACCAGCCCGAGATAGCCGTGCTGTGCATTCCCGGCGAGGGCGCCGCCAGCCTGGCCAACACCCTGCTGGAGCTGGACGTGAAAGGCTTTTGGAACTTCAGCAACCACGACCTGCCCAAAAAGCCGGGCATCATCACGGTCAACGTCCACCTCAGCGACAGCCTGGCCAGCCTGGTCTTCCAGGTGCGCAGCAACTTCAATGAAGAAGACCGATAGCCGCATGGCTAAAACATAAACAAACGACGGAGGTATCCCCATGGCAGAATTCAAATACGAAGTGACCCAGCGCATCGCAGTGCTCAGCGAAAACCCGAATGGCTGGCAGCGCCAGCTGAACATGGTGAGCTGGAACGACCGCGACCCCAAGTACGACATTCGAGACTGGGCGCCCGACGGCAAAAAGATGGGCAAGGGCATCAGCATGACCGGTGAGGAGCTGGCCATTCTGAAAGGCGTGCTGGACGACATGGAGATATAGCAGTGCCCGACTATAAAGAGCAATTCATCTCCCTTTTCAACCAGCACGTCTCCCGAGCCGGCTCGCAGGAGCTGCTGGGCTGGATGCACACCACTGATTTCTTCACCGCCCCGGCCTCCACCCGCTACCACGGCGCATGTGAAGGCGGGCTTGTGATGCACAGCGTGAACGTGTGCCAAGTGCTGTTCCAGCGCTTCGGCGATGCCGGCGAAAACCCCGAGAGCCTGGCGCTCTGCGGCCTTTTGCACGACTTGTGCAAGGCCAATTTTTACAAGCCCGGCTTTCGCAACGTGAAGGACGACGAGACCGGCACCTGGAGCAAAGTGCCCACTTTCACCGTGCAGGACGCCTTTCCTTACGGGCACGGCGAGAAAAGCGTCTTTCTCATCGAGCGCTTCGTGCGCTTGAAGCCCGCCGAGGCCGTGGCCATCCGCTGGCACATGGGCGGCTTCGACGACGCCGTGCGCGGCGGCAGCTATGCCATCAGCGAGGCTTGGCGCAGCTATCCCCTGGGCGTCATGCTGCACATGGCCGACCTCGAGGCCACCTATCTGCTGGAAAAGGGCACCAGCGCCGTGAACCGCTGACGTACGATAAACAGCCTTCTATCATCAAAACCAAAGGCAGCCGATAAACCGGCTGCCTTTTTCACGTTCTCATGCCGCCCGTGCCACGGCCCGCCTCTCACCACTGGCGGCACCACCTCTCGCTCACGTGCCCTCCACTATCTCCACCAAATTGCCCTCCGGGTCCAGCACCACGCTCTCGTAATAGCCGTCCCCGGTCACGCGCGGGCCGCTGGCCGCTTCAAAGCCGTCTTTCGCCAGGCGTGCAGTCAGCGCATCCACGTCTGCGCGCGTGCCCACCGCCAGCGCAAGGTGTGCATAGCCTTCATCCAGCCGTCCTTTATCTCGCTTCTTCGTGTCTGGCCGCGCCATGATCTCCAGCCGGCACCCCGCGCCAAAGCTCAAAAAATAGCTCATGAAACCCGTGTTCGGGTTGCGGTATTGCTCGCCTGCCACCGCGCCAAAATAGGTCTCGTAAAACCCTTTCGCCCGCTCCAGGTCGGCCACATACAGCGCCACATGCTCTATTTTCACGCCCTGCTCCTTTCATTTGGCCGGGTCAAAAAACACCCCCAGCACACCGGGCGCTTTTCCCGCCGTGCTGGGGTCGTTGTGTTTGTCACAGGCGGGTTCAGCTGTCCCGCTTGTTCAGAATATCCAGGATGTCGTTATAGTAATCATCGTCGCTGCGCACTTCCTGGCCGTCATCCTGCCCTTCGCTTGCAAAGGCCAGCGAGGGCTTGGCAAAGCCTGTGCCGCCCTGCGCGCCCTGCCCCAGGTTGCTGGTATCGAAACCGGTGGCGATCACCGTGATCTGCATGCTGTCGGTCATCTCGGTGTCGAAGGCGGCGCCCCAGATGATGTTGGCGTCCGGGTGGGCCGCGCCGGTGATCATGTTGGCCGCGATCTCCACGTCCTCCAGCGGCACGTCGGGCGAGCTGGTGATGTTGATGATCACCCCGCGCGCGCCGGCAATGCTGGTCTCCAGCAGCGGGCTGGTGATGGCGGCGTTGGCCGCGTCCTCGGCCATGTTGCCGCCGTGGGCCTGGCCGGTGCCCATGTGGGCATAGCCCGCGTCGCGCATCACGTTGCGCACGTCGGCAAAGTCCAGGTTGATGAAGCTCGGCACGTTCACCAGCGCCGAAATGCTCTCCACACCCTGCCGCAGCACGTTGTCTGCCGCCGCAAAGGCGTTTGCCATCGTTATTTTTTCGGCGCTTATCAGCTTCAGCCGCTCGTTCGGTATCACGATCAGGCTGTCCACCCGCTCCAGCAGCGCGCGGATGCCGTCCTCCGCCTTGTTCATCTTCAGGCGGCCTTCAAAGGCAAAGGGCTTGGTGACGATGCCCACCGTCAGAATGCTCATCTCTTTGGCCACATCGGCCACCACAGGCGCCGCGCCGGTGCCGGTGCCGCCGCCCATGCCCGCCGTGATGAACACCATCTGCGCGCCTTTCAGCGCGGCGGCTATCTCGTCGCGGCTCTCCTCGGCGCTGCGCTGCCCGATGTCCGGGTCTCCGCCGGCGCCGCGCCCGCGCGTCAGCTTCGAGCCCAGCTGCACCTTCTGCGTTGCCTTGGACATAAACAGCACCTGCTGGTCGGTGTTCATCGTGATGTACTCCACACCCTGCAGGCCATACTCTATCATACGGTTCACGGCATTGCCGCCGGCACCGCCCACACCCACCACTTTTATGTTGGTGACATTCTGCATCTCTTCATCCAGAACAAAGGGCATCTTCATACCTCCCGGCCATGGCATTATCCATAAAATAAACGACATCACAGCAAAACCCGGCCTTCGCCGCCGCAACATCGGTCACGTCCACACTTACTTACATTCTACATTAGCAGAAACACCGGTCGAATTCAAGACTTTTCGGCCAGAAAACCACCAAATATTTGCTTTTTTCAGGCCACTTTACGTTTTTTCCACAAAATGTAGTGGTTGCCACCCGACGCGGCACCGCGTGCCGGGCGCCTGCTACTGCGGCCGGAAGTAGGCCTGCCCGGTGTCCAGATAGTAGCGCATGTCCAAAATGCCCTTGTCGCTTTCAGCCACCAGGTCCTGCCCATCGTCGGTGAGCAGCACCAGCGCCGTGGCCAGCTTTTCCACAAGGCCGCTTTTGGGCCCCAGCTGCACGGTGATGCGCCCGCCCCAGTGCATCTCCAGGTCCAGCGCATCGGCCACGTCGATGGCCTCCACCTCGGTAAAGCCCACCTCGGCCAGCGCCGCCAGCAGGGCCTGCATGGCTTCAAAGCTGGCCGCCGGGTCCTGCGTTGTTTCGGGGCGCTGCTGCACCGGTGGGGCCGGCGCCACACTCACCGGTGGCGCTTCGCTGTTTTCGGCGCCCGGCTGGCTTTGGTCGCCTGCCGCGTCGGACGCCGGCGCCTCACTCTCTGCCGGTGCGCTCTCCGGCGGCACGCTCTGCGGCGCCGTGCTCATCGCCGCGGCGGCGCTGGCCGCCACGGCCGCAGCGCTTGCCACCGCCTCGGCCCCGGCTTCGTCCAGCGCCAGCGGCTGGCCCACTTCGGCAATCAGGTTACCCAAGCCGTTGATCACCATCAGGCCGTCCACCGCCGCCTCGCTCGTACGCAGCACCTTCATCTTGTCGCTCAACACGGCAAAGCCGCCGTCTGCCGGCAGGCAATAGGCCTCACGCGCCTGCACCACCCGGAACACGATGGTCGAGGGCAGCTTGCGCCGCACCGACACCTCCTCGATATACGGCAGCGCGGTCTCTATGCGCTTTTCCGCGCCGGAGGCCGAGAACCCGAACATGTTGTCGCCTGGCTCAAGGCCGAACACCCCGGCCACCTCTTCCACGCTGTACGGGTAGGGCGCCTCGCCCTGCAGCTCGAACCCGCTAATCTTGAACAGCAGCGTAAAAGACAGCCAGATGCCCACTTCCACAAGCGCCGCCAGCACCAC
>JBFXKS010000194.1:0-4027 GCA_050173515.1 Oscillospiraceae bacterium
GCTACGACGAAAAGATAGCCTCGCGCCTGCTGGGCGAATGCCACCCGATGCGCTTTTGGGGGCACGATATCCGGCTGCAAAAAACATGAAAAAACAGGGCCTTCGGATGTTTCCGAAGGCCCTGCTGCATGGTGCCAGTTATCAGGCGTTTTCCTTTTGATAGTCGGCCAGGGCGCGCCCCAAAAGAATGGCGGCGAAGTCCAGCGCGTTGTACAGCCCGTTTTTCACGCTTTGCTTGGCAATGCGGTCCTTGGGGGCCAGGGTGGTGTCGGTGGACAGCAGCATCACCATGATCTTGTCCGGCAGGGTGTCGCCCTGTTCCTGCCTTGTGGAGAGGATCTGCATGAAAACCACATAGGGGTCGGCCAAATCGCCGTAGTACATCTCGTTTTTCGAGCGCACCAGCGGCTTTCCTTTATAGGTGAGTTTTGCTTCGAACGGCATGGATGGCAGGGCCCCTTTGTTTCAATTCTGTGTTGCGCTAAAAAAACCGCGCCTATTTATCATACAGCAAAACCGCAGCGCATGCAAGCGTTTGCCGCCTGTGGCGGCATAAAAAGCGCCAGAGAGAGAAAACCCCGGGCAGGCCGCCCGGGGTTTTGCGCATGCTATTCGCCCAGGTAGCTTTTCACCAGGGCCTGCAGGATATCATCGCGGTCCACCTTGCAGATCTTGGTGCGGGCGCCGCCGAACGTGGTGATGTAGGTGGGGTCCTCCGACAGGATATAGCCCACGATCTGGTTGATGGGGTTGTAGCCCTTTTGCTTCAGCGCGGCATATACTTCGGTCAGGATCTTTTTGATCTCCTGGTCTTTGTCGTCGTACACGGAGAAGATGGTGGTGGTGGAGTCGCTCATGGAAACCCTCCTTTTCCTGATGCTGTGCCGTAAAAATCAGGGATGTATCATCCACATCAATTATAGTATGGATGGCCGGCAAATGCAAGCGCGAAGCGTGATGCCGGCACGGTCAGCTGCGCAGCTGCACGCCCAGCTTTTCAAGGTTTTTAAGCACCTTGGCGATGATGGCGTCGGCGTCGGCGTCGGTGAGGGTGGCGCCGGCGTCCCGCAGCACCAGGCTGTAGGCCAGGCTTTTTTTGCCCGCGCCCAGCTTTTCGCCGGTGTACACGTCGAACAGCGTCAGGGACTCCAGCCGGCTGCCGCCCGCCGCGCGGATGACCGCGGCAATCTCGGCGGCGGGCAGGGCGTCGTCGGCCACCAGCGCCAAATCCCGCGTGAGGGCGGGGTATTTGGGCAGCGGCCGGTACTGCGGGGTGCCGCCGCGCACGGCGAACAGCAGGTCCATGTCCACATCGGCGGCCACCACGCGCGGGCGGATGTCGAAGGCCTCGCTGACGGCCGGGTGCACCTCGCCCAGCGTGCACAGCAGGGCCGTGCCGCCGTCGGTGGGCACCCACACCTCGGCGCAGCGCCCCGGGTGGAAGCTGATGCCCTCGCTGTTGCGGCGCACCTCCCAGTCGGCGATGCCCGAGCGGGCCAGCAGCGCCTCCACGGCGCCCTTGATGCCGGCGTAGTCCCAATGGGGGCCATAGGCCACCAAAATGAGCTTCTGCCGCTCGGTGGGTAGCGCGTCGGCCTCGGCGGCGGGCAGGTACTCGGTGGCCTGCTCGAACACGGCGCAGGTGTCGGCGCGGGCGGCCCAGTTGCGCGCGGCCACCTCCAAAAGGCTGGGCAGGGCGGTGGTGCGCATGATGGAGGTCTCTTCGCCCAGCGGGTTCATTATTTTGACGGCGTTGCGCAAAGGGCTGCTTTGCGGCAGTCGCATCTTGTCGAACAGCTTGGGGCTGTAGAAGCTGAAGGTCTGGCACTGCCACAGCCCGCAGCCCATCAGCGTGGAAACGCAGGCCTCGTCGAAGCGCTGGCGGGGCGTGGGCCGCGCCGCGGCCGCGCCGCGCAGCACGGTGGAGGGCATGTTGTTGTAGCCCACGAAGCGGGCCACCTCCTCGGCGATGTCGCAGTCGCGCGAGACGTCGGCGCGGGCGGTGGGCACGGTGATCTGCTCGCCGTTCACCTCGAAACCCAGCGGCAGCAGGATGTCCACCATCTGCTGCTGCGGCAACGACGTGCCCAGCAGGCCGTTCACGGCGTCGGCCCGCAGAGGGATGGTGCGCGCCTGGCGCGGGGCGGGGTAGTCGTCCAGAATGCCGCCCACGATGTCGCCGGCGTTCAGCTCTGCCACCAGCTCCAGCGCGCGGCGCAGCGCCGGGCCGGCCAGGTTCGGGTCCAGCCCTTTTTCAAAGCGGGTGCTGCTCTCGGTGCGCAGGTTCAGCCGGCGGCTGGTGGCGCGCACGCTGGGCCCGTCGAAGCTGGCGCTCTCGAACACCACGCGGTGGGTGGTGTCGTACACGCCGGAGAACTCGCCGCCCATCACGCCGGCCACGGCGATGGGCCCCTTTTCGTCGGCGATCACCATCATCTCGGTGTCCAGCGTGCGCTCGGTGCCGTCCAGCGTGACGATTATTTCACCGGGTTTTGCCTTGCGCACGGTGATGGCCGCGCCGTTCACGTAGGCGTGGTCGAACGCGTGCATGGGCTGGCCGTATTCCAGCATCACATAGTTGGTGATGTCCACGATGTTGTTGATGGGGCGCACGCCGGCGTGGCGCAGCCGCTCGCGCATCCAGCGCGGGCTGGGCGCGATGCGCACGTTCTCCACCACGGCGGCGCTGTAGCGCAGGCAGGTGTCGGTGCTGTCCACCTTCACGCGCAGCAGGGCGGCAACGTCTCCGGCGCCGGCGGGCGGGGCGGGCGTGTGGTCTTCAAACGGCACCTTGAAGGTGGCCGCCGCCTCGCGCGCAAGGCCCCGCACAGAGAGGCAATCGGGCCGGTTGGGCGTGATCTCGAAGTCGAAGACCACTTCGTCCATGCCCAGCGCGGCGGCGGCGTCGGTGCCGGGCACGAGGTTTTCGTCCAGCACGAGGATGCCGTCCTCGGTGGCGTCGGGGAAGTCGTGCACAGACAGCCCCAGCTCCGGCAGGCTGCACAGCATGCCGGAGCTTTGCACCCCGCGCAGCTTGCCGCGACGTATCTCGGTGCCGTTCGGCAGCACGGCGCCGTGCAGGGCCACCGGGCACACGTCGCCCGCCTTCAGGTTTTGCGCGCCGGTCACGATCTGTAGGCTCTCGCTGCCCACGTTCACCTGGCACACCCACAAATGGTCGCTGTCGGCGTGGCGCGCAAGGCTTTCCACCCGGCCGATCACCACGTTCTTCATGTGGTCGGCCTCGCTTTCAAAGGTCTCCACCTTGCTGCCGCTCATGGTCATGGCGTCGGCAAAGGCCTGCGCCTCGGCGGTGAAGGGCGCAAAGCTTTGGGCCCAACGGATGGGTAATTTCATGGCTGCACCCTCCTTTAGCTGAACTGGCGCAAAAAGCGCAGGTCGTTTTCGTATAAAAGCCGCAGATCGTCGATGTCGTAGCGCATCAGGGCGATGCGCTCGAGCCCGATGCCGAAGGCGAAGCCGGAGTAGACGTCGGGGTCGATGCCGCAGTTTTCCAGCACCTTGGGGTGCACCATGCCGCAGCCCAAAATCTCTATCCAGCCCTCGTGCTTGCACATGGGGCAGCCGGCGCCGCCGCACTTGAAGCAGCTCATGTCCATCTCGGCGCTGGGCTCGGTGTAGGCAAAGTGATGCGGGCGGAAGCGTGTTTTGGTCTCGGGGCCGTACAGCTGCTTGATGAACAAATCCAGTGTGCCCTTCAGGTCGGTGAACTGGATGCCCTTGTCCACCGCCAGGCCCTCTATTTGGGTGAACAGCGGCGAATGGGTGGCGTCGGCCGCGTCCGAGCGGTACACCCGGCCGGGGCAGATGATGCGAATGGGCGGCTTTTGGCTCAGCATGGTGCGTATCTGCACCGGGCTGGTCTGCGTGCGCAGCAGGATGTTCTCGGTGATGTAGAAGGTGTCCTGCGTGTCGCGCGAGGGGTGGTTTTTGGGCATATTCAGCTTCTCGATGTTGTACTTGTCGTACTCCACCTCCGGCCCGGTCACCACGCCGATGCCCATGC
>JBFXKS010000195.1:0-4001 GCA_050173515.1 Oscillospiraceae bacterium
TGGTAAGCGGCGCATGGACGGCACGCACCGCCAGCAGGCGGTGCAGCGGGGTGTTCACGGCCAGGCCCCCTTTTACGAACCGGCTGCCCTGCACGAAGTCGTGGCCGGCCTTCAGCTTTTGGATGAAACGGGGCACGTTTTCGATGCTGTCCTTGTTGTTGCCGTCGATGGTGAGCACGCCCTCATAGCCTTGCTGCAGCGCCCAGTAGATGCCGGTGCGCAGCTGGGCCCCTTGCCGCCCGGGCCCGGTTTTCACCAGCAGCGCGCGCACATCGGCGCGGCACAGCTTTTCCGGCTGGGTGCTGCCGTCGGTGGAGCCGCCGTCACAGATGGCGATGTCCACCCATCGGGAGATGCCGGCCTGCTGGGCGCGGGCCAGCTGGGCCGCCAGGCGGCCATTCTCGTTGATGACCGGGATGAGCAGGCAATAGGCACGGCGTTTTTCAAAAAACTCGGTGCACTCAAAATCCGGCACGCCGCGGGCGCCCTCTACCGTCATGCAAACACCTCCGCCAGCCAGGCCGTGGCCCGGCGCAGATTTTCAAGCGGCTGCTCGCGCATCTCCAGCGAGACATACCCCGTGTAGCCCGCACTGCGCAGCAGCGCCGCCAGCTCCCGGTGGGCGCCGCGCTCTTCCACCATGGCCAGCTCCGGCTCGCTGATGTGCACGTGGTTGATGCGGGGCACCAGACCCTTGAGCGAGGCCAGCGCCTCGCCGTTGATGAGCATGGTGCCAAAATCGAGGTTGACACGAAAGCCGGGCGAGGCCACCGCGGCTGCCATCTCAAAGGCCTCGGGCGTGGTGTTGACGAAATTGGTGCCGTAGAGCGCGGGGTTTGCCTCCAGCGCAAGCACCGTGCCGTGCGCATGGGCAAAATCGCCCAGTTCTTTAAAAAACGGGATGGCCGCGGCCGCCTGCGTTCCGGCGGGCAGCACGCGGTTTTTGGGGCAGCCGAACACCAGGTTGCCCACGCCCGCCGCCTGCGCGCACAGCATGGCCCGTTTTGTGTACTCCAAAAAGAAATCGCGCTCGGGGCCGAAGATGGAGCCCTGCCGGCCAAACCAGATGCTCTGGAAGCTGCACACGGACAGGCCGCAAGACGCCCGCAGCGCCTTGGCAAAGGCGGCAAAGCGCGCGGGGTCGTCATAGGGCTCGGAGCCAGCCACGCGGCCGGGTGCCACCTCAAGGCCGGAAAACCCCCGGTCTTTCAGGATGTCCAGCGCCTGCGGCTGCTCTTCTTCAGGCCACGCTATCTGCGATGCTGCGAGCTTCAATGGCGTCTCTCCCCCATTTGGCTACAGTTCGATGGATTCGCCATAGGCCGCCCGGGCAAAGCGTGCGATGCCGGACACCGTGTCGGCGCGGTCGGCGATGTAGTAATCGAAGCCGCCCAGTTCCCGGCCATAGCGGGTGCGCATGTCGTAGCGGGGCGGCGGGTTCGGCAGGTGGTTCTCAAACTCGGCGCCGAACAGCAGGCGGTACAGCGTGCCCGCCTCGATGGGCTCGGTGGCAAGGTTCACCAGCTTCAGGCCCGCTTTCAGGCAGCGGTTGATATCGCCCCACAGCTGGGTGAGGTTGTAGAACTGGAAGATGGTGCGGCTGTCGGTGAAGCTGAGGGCGTTGAAGTCGTTGGTTTTATAAAAGGCGCGCAGCTTTTCGGCCACCTCGGGCGGCAGGGCCTTCAGGCGTAAAAAGCCGGCGCTGTCCGGCTGGTAGCAGTCTGCCACCAGCGGCTGCTTCAGCGCCAGCTCCTGGTAGCGCTCGGCGCTCAGGGTGGCCGGCGTGATGGTGAACATGTCGTAGATGAAGTTCTTTTTGAGGCCGTAGCCATACAGCCCGGGCAGCCGCAGGATAAGCGCGTCGGGGTAGGCCTCGCGCACCCAGCCCTCCAGCGCCAGGCGGTTTCTGCCATAGGCCGGGGCGGCGGATGCGGGGTCGGGCGGGGTGTCCTCGTAAACGGCCAAAGGGCTGGTATACACATCCACCGTGCTGATGAGCACCAGCTTTTCCGGCTTCATGCGGTGGATGTTCTCCATGGCCTGCTTGGCACGCGCAAGGTCTGCGGCGGGGTCGGCGTTGGCCAAAAATTTCTCGCTGGGCATGCCACAATACACCACCAGGCCGTTGTCGGCCCCGGCGGCCTCGGCAATGTTTGACGAGTTGTAGCAAGAATCGAACGGGTGGCTGGAGGCGAGGTTCCCTCCCACAAAGCCCGTGTAGCCCACCAGGGTATGTTTCACAGCCTGTCCCCCTTCAACGGCGCTGTTGCGTGCGGCCGCGCCCACAACGGGCTTGGCCGGCACGGCATAGAGATACGTTTATGATTATAGCGGTTCGCGCCAAAAAACACAAGGAACCACCCGCGCCTTTTGGGCGAAGGTGGTTCCCTGAAACGCAACTTTTTTGCTACCGGGCGCGCCCGGCGCGGCGTGGCGCAGCCTGGGGATAATGCCGCGCCGCATGGGCAGGCGTGGCCTGGCGGCGGTAGGGCGGCGCCGCGCCCACGGCCATGGCCGTGCGCTGGGGCGGGCGCGGGCGCTCGGCAATGGAGATGGGCCGGCGCGCACGCACGGCGGCCAGGCGCGCCATGCGGCGCTTTTTGCGGCGCTGGCGCACATAGAGGATACGCGCGGCGCACAGCGCCACAAGCAACAGCGGCACCAGCGCCCACAGCCATGCGCGCGTGCCCTGTGCGGCCTCGGCCGGCTGCGCCTGCTCCAGCAGGCGGGTGTTGGCAGCCAGCAGTTCCTCAAGGCCGTGCGCCTCGAGCGGCACATTGGCCAAGGCGCCGTTTTGGGCCGCCCACTCCTGCGGCAGGGTGAGCACCGCCGTGGGGCTGAACGCCTCGCCGATGACATAGCGCTCGGGCACCTCGCAATACAGCTGCACGGCGCTGATATCGAGGCTGTTGTGCAACAGGAAGCTGACGTCGGCCGCGCCCGCCAGGCGCACGTCGCCCAGGGGCTGCTGGGCACCGCCATACACCGGCACCGTGCCGGCGTCTACGTCGGCGCCCGGGTAGGTGACGCGGCGGAAATTGCCAAAGCAATAGTCCAGCAGGGCGTTGGTGTCGGCATATTTCATCTCGTTGGTGGCGCATTTCAGCACCACGCAGATCAGCTCGGTGTCGCCCCGCTTGGCGCTGGTGACCATGGTGTACTGGGCGTCGTCGGTGTAGCCCGTTTTGCTGCCGGTAACGCCCTGGCAGTGCAGGCGGGTGAAGGGCAGCAGCAACAGGTTGGCCGAGTGGAACTGCCGCCCGGCCGGCTGCAGGTCGGTGGGGGCCATGGCGTGCTCGGTGGCCGAGAAAAACAGGCGAAAGTCCGGCACTGTCAGCGCCCAGCGCGTGATGTTGGCCATGTCGTAGGCGGTGGTGGTGTGCCCGGCGTCCGGCTGGCCGCTGGGGTTCTGGAAGCTGCTGCCCGTGAGGCCCAGCGCCGCCGCCTTCTCGTTCATCAGCCCTGCAAAGGCCTGCATGCTGCCGCCCACGTGCTCGGCCAGCACGTGGGCCGCGTCGTTGGCCGATTCGATCATGGTGGCGTAGAGCAGGTCCAACAGCGGGGCCTCTTCACCGGGGATCAGCGCCACCTGGGTGGCCCGCGGAATGAGCGCGTCCACCGCCTCCTGGCTCACCGGCACCTTTTTGTCCGCGTCGGCCTCCAGCCGGATGCTTTCCAGCGCCAGAGCCAGCGTGAGGATCTTCGTGATGCTGGCCGGGTAGGCCTGCATGTGGGCGTTTTTCTCGACCAGCACCTGCCCGGTGTCGGCGTCGATGACGATGTAGGCCTCGGCCCCCACCTCCAGCTGGGCCTCGGCGGCGCCCGCCTTAAAAGAGAGCGGGCCGCCCAGCAGCACAGCCGCTGCCAGCACAAGCGCACACACACGCACAGGCCATCGCCTCAAAGCGCCCAGCTCCCTTCTCTATGATTGTGGTTTTATGAAAACCCTTATCTCTATTTATCGGCAGCCCGCATGGAAATATTTAGATCGGAAGAGCACA
>JBFXKS010000196.1:0-3971 GCA_050173515.1 Oscillospiraceae bacterium
TGATATTCCCAATTTGCAGGCTGTTGCAAAACGGGTGATACAAAACAACTACACGCCTTTCCTCGGACAGGGCAATGTGGCACAGTATATCGATAGTGGCCAGGCTGATGCCGATATCGAGGACGGAATAGGGCATTGTTATGTCATGTGCCAGGATAAGGCTATTTTCGGATTTGCCATTGCGCATGACGATTTATTGCATCTCATCATGGTGGATGTCCCCTATCAGCATCAAGGGTATGGGGCCAAGCTGTTGGCCTTTATCGAGCGAGAGATGTTTGCCCACCACCCGGTGATACGGCTGCAGACCTTTGAAGGCAATGTAAACACGGCTCGTTTTTACAAGACAAACGGCTGGAGCATTCAACGTGTGGAATACATTGACGGCATGGACATGAACATGCTCCATATGGAGAAAGGCCGTGAGTTTTGAATTCCTGATAGCAAACGCGGCTTATGGCAAAAAGGCAAACCGATGAATTGGAAATTGCCTGTCCGTGAAGAGAATGATGGGGGTTGTTATGTTTAACGAAATTTGCATATATGAAGCCAAACTTGAAAAGCAAGATGAGATTGAAGCCCTGATGAAAGAGGTCGCCGCGTTTTATCTTTCGCAACCGGGTGTAATAGATGTCAAGTACATAAAGCGGACCCATCGTCAAAAGGATTTTAATGCCGTAAAGAACGGGGAAGTTCCTATACGTTTAACGCGTTACGTGGGGAAAGTGACCTATATGCTTTACTTGGCTTTGGAAAATGAAGAAGCCCACGCAAAGCTGGCTGTACTGGGTCTCGAAAAATTCTATAAACGTTGGAATCGCTGCTTAACAACGATGCCTAAAATATTACTGGGCGAGAATATTGTTTAGTTTTGGTTCGACAGTGATGCTGGAAACCCAGTTATATACTATCTGCGCCTTATGGTATAAAAGCAAACCACCCAATCTGGATACTATGGGTAAAATGCAGGGCAGCATTTTATCCAGTCACGACATCCAATGAACCGTAAAAAAATGCTCCGGCGAAGCCGGAGCATTTTTTGACATGCGATGCTGCGCCCTACTGCCGCGCCCCAATACGCCTGGCATGTTCCAAGCCGCCCCGGGCGTTCATTCGCAGCAGGCCCTCCCCACAGCTTTGCGGGCTGTAAGCGGCCAGTGGGCGGGGCCCCTCGCGGGCCCGGCACAGCGGGCCGTCAGGCCATGGCTTTCTCCATGGGCCCCAGGCATATCAGTGCGTCGTAAACCATATCCTCGGTAACAGGGAACGGCAGATGGTGGATGAGGCTCTCGGCCCGCGCGCTGCGGGCGGCCACGATGCGCAGCTTTTCCTCTGTGATCTTTTTGATACCGATATCTTCCAGCGTGGTGGGCAGCCCCACGGCGTGATAGTACTGATAGGTCTGTATCATTTCCTCCATTGGCGCATTTTCCAAAATCAGCTGGACAAGGGTGCCCACGGCCACCTTTTCTCCGTGCATTGCCTCGTGGGTCTCCGGCAGGGCGGTGAAGGCGCCGTGCAGCGCGTGGCCGCCGGCCAGGCCAACACTTTCGAAGCCTATGCCGCTCAGCAGGATATTGGCTTCGATGATGTTTTCAAGGGCAGGCGTCACCACCTTGGCCTTGCAGGCCAAAAGTGCACGCTCGCTGTCCTCCAGCAGAATGCGCAGGCACTCTTTGGCCATGGCAAACGCGGTGTTGGTGGAGGCGCTTTTATTGTAGTTGGGCGAGCTAGAGCGAATGCAGGCGCGGCCCTCATAATAGGTGGCGTAGGCGTCGCCCATGCCCGCGACCAGAAAGCGCACGGGCGCCTTGGCAATCACCGCCGAATCCACGATGACGACATCCGGGTTTTTGGGGAAGACCAGCGTCTCCACCAGCACGTGATCCTCGTCGTACAGCACCGCCAGCTTGCTGCAGGGTGCGTCGGTGGAGGCGATGGTGGGCACGATGACAGAGGGGATGTTTTCGTCGTTGGCGATGGTTTTGGCCGTGTCGATGGCCTTGCCGCCGCCCAGCCCGATAACGGCCTTGCAGCCGTGTTTGCGGCAGAGCTCGCGGACGCGGTCTATCTCGGCGCGGGTGCACTCCCCGCCAAAGTTGGACTCGATAAGCTGGATGCCGTCGGCCTCCACTTTGGCAAGCTCGGTGCGCACCCGGTCGGAATCGTCCTTGTGGGCCACCAGCATCAGGGGTGTGCCGTATGCTTCGACATGCTGGGCCAAATTGGCTATTTCTCCCCGCCCGATGACAAATTTCCCGGGACTGGACAGTATTTTGTTCACGCAAATGCCTCCTTCATTGTTTTCTACCGTTTTTATGCTGCCAATGCCCCAGCCCGCGTGGTGGCGTGCCGGGCACCTTGCTTTGAAACAAACCCGCATTCACACTGCAGCTTTTTTATTTGCAGCATGCTTCGCCCCAAAGAGGCGCGAGCGAGGACAGTGCTTCCCCTGCCCGGCTGCATGCGCCTGCGCATTTACCGCGCAACCAAAACGCCGGGGTTCATGATGCCGTTGGGGTCCATCATCTCTTTGAGCCGCTCCATCAGGATATAGGAGGAACCGTGCTCTCTGGGCGCGAACTTGACGCGGTTTTTGCCCATGCCGTGGTGATGGACGCTGCTGCCCGTCTCGGTGGAAAGCACTTCCTCGCAGATGGCGTCGATGATCGACTGGTGGATCTTCATATAGTCGTTGGGGTCGGGGACCTTCATGCGGTACACAAAATAGATGTTGAGGCCGCTTTGATAGGCGTGGGAAACATGGCCACCCAGCAGCACCAGGTTGTCGATCTTCTGGGGCAGGTTGGCCATCACCTTTTTGTATATCTCCCTTATGTCGGTGTAGTTGGCCGAGATCTCGGTGGTGGAGTAGTACACGGGTTTTTGCAGATACTGCTGGCGGACCTCCTGGCTTTTGAAGCGCAGGCAGAGGTCGTTGCGGTGGATGAGCCAATGGTCCACCGCCTCGGTGCCGATGTACTCTCCCCCGGCCTGCCGGGAGAACTGGTCGATGGCCTCGCCGGTGGCTTTGGCAATGGCGGGGGGGCCTTCTGCCACAAAGAACATGAACGCCTGGCCGTCCTGCAGCTGCACACTGCCAAAGTTATAGTCGAAATCGGCCTTGTCGTACAGGCGCACAACAGAGGGGTGATAGCCCGCCGCCATGATCTTTTGGATGGCTGCGATGCCGGTCTCCATATCGGGGACGATGTAGCCGCCTTTCCAGAAGTTGTCGGGGTAGTAGGTGAATATCTTCACGGTCACCTCTGTGATGAAACCCAGCGCGCCCTCGCTGCCCATAAAGATGTGGCGCAGGTCGGGCCCGGCAGAGCGGCGGGGCACGTTGCGTATGCGGACGACCTCACCCACGGGCGTCACCGCTTCCAGCCCGATGAGCATATCCTCGATCCCGCCGTAGTAGGTGGAAAACTGCCCGATGCTGCGGGTGGCCACCAGACCACCCATCTGGGCCACCGGCAGAGACTGGGGCGAGTGGCCGGTGGTGTAGCCTTCCTTCTGAAGCAAGGTCTCCAGGGCGTCCAGCGGGACGCCGCACTGGCAGGTGGCACACATGTTTTCATAGTCGATGTTCAAGATCCGGTTCATGGCGGAGGCGTCCAGCACAATGGTGTCCTCGCTGATGGCGGTGAGCAGGCCCTCGTAGGAGGATGCGCCGGTGCGGGGAATCACCGCGACGTCGTTTTCGTTGCAGTATTTCAGGGCCTTTACCACGTCTTCCTTGCTGTTTGCGTTCAGGATGCAAATGGGAAGCGGCGCAGCGTAAACGCCAAAGGCCTTGGCAAAGCTGCGGTTGTCGGAATCGTAATCTTTCAGCGCCTCCTGGTCTTGCCCCCGAGCGTTGTACCAGGCGCAAAGTTAGTAAAGATATGCTAAACTAACTTTGGAGGGAAGAAGGAAATGGCAAGGAAGAAATACACAATAGAACAGATTATCGTAAAATTACGAGA
>JBFXKS010000197.1:0-3966 GCA_050173515.1 Oscillospiraceae bacterium
AGAACTCGGCCGGCAGCATCATTACGGCGGAGTTCAGCGATTTGCGCCGCGACATGACGGTGGGGGACGCCAACAAACGCATCCGCCGCACGGGCGAAGGCCGCGAGACTATCTACACCTGCTATGTGATAGACGAGACGCGGCGGCTGGACGGCGTGGTGACCGTGAAGGACCTGCTGCTGGCCGGCGACAGCGACATGGTGGCCGACCTGATGGAGACGGATGTGATCTCCGTGTTCACCGGGGACGACCAGGAGGCCGCGGCCCAGCTGATGGTGAAGTACAGCTTCATCGCGCTGCCGGTGGTGGACACCGAGATGCGCCTGGTGGGCATCGTGACGGTGGACGACGCGGTGGACGTCATCCAAGAGGAGGCCACCGAGGACTTTGAGAAGATGGCGGCCATGGCGCCCAGCGAAAAGCCCTACCTGAAGACCGGGGTGTTCAGCATGGCGAAAAACCGCTTTTTGTGGCTGCTGGTGCTGATGGTGAGCGGCATGGTCACCGGTGGGATACTGGGCGGCTTTGAGGCGGCCTTCACCGCGCTGCCGCTGCTGGTCACTTCGATACCCATGCTGACGGACACCGGCGGCAACGCGGGCAGCCAAAGCAGCACGCTGGTGATACGCGGCATGGCGCTGGGCGAGATACGCCCGGCCGACTGGCTGCGCGTGGTGTGGAAAGAGGCGCGGGTAAGCCTGCTGGTGGGCGTGCCGCTGGCACTGGTGAACGTCGCGCGCATCGCCCTTTTTAACCCCGGGCAGGCCATGGTGGGTGTGGTGGTGTCGCTGGCGATGATGGCCACCGTGCTGCTGGCCAACGCGCTGGGCGGCGTGCTGCCCATGGTGGCCAAGGCCTGCCGCGTCGACCCCGCCATCATGGCGGCGCCGCTCATCACCACCATCGTGGACGCCTGCTCGCTCATCATCTACTTTGGCATTGCCATGGCGCTGCTGCAGCTGTGACAGGAATCGACTTGAAATAACTATACAAATATGGTATAATTTATTCATAAGGCAGGGCGTGATGGCAAGCACTTTTTGACCGGACGCCCGAAGCGATGCCAAAACACCGCCGCGGAACCCCCGGCGGGATGAAAGAGCGAAATGGAGTGTTGACATATGAGCGTAGCTGTGACGAAAGATAATTTTGAGCAGGAAGTGCTGAAGAGCGACAAGCCGGTGCTGGTGGACTTTTGGGCCGCGTGGTGCGGGCCGTGCAAGATGCTGGGTCCGGTGGTGGAAGAGATTGCCAACGAGCACCCGGAGTACAAGGTGTGCAAGGTGAACGTGGACGAGCAGCAGCAGCTGGCCGCGCAGTTCAACGTGATGAGCATCCCCACCGTGATCTCGTTCAAGAACGGCGAGAAAGTGGGGCAGAGCGTGGGGCTGGTGCCGAAAGACCGCCTGCTGGCCCTGCTGTAAAGAAAAAGAAATAGAAAAAGTGCAGGGCGCGAAGTGGTTTCGCGCCCGGCACTTTTGTTGGACAAAAGGCTTTGGAACGATAGAAGGACCTGTGGCTACTGGATTTTGGACAGAATGAGCCGGGCGCAGTCGATCTGGTTGGGGATGTTGCCGTTTTCGTCGCGTACACGCCAGATATCCGGAGTAATCTCATCCACCACATAGATCTTGCCGGCCTCGTCGTAGCCCACCTCTATCTTGAAATCGATGAGCGTAAGGCCCATGGTGGCCAGCTCTTTGCGCAGCACCTCGCCCACCTGCCCCAGCACGCCCAGGGCCTCGTCGTACTGCCCGGGTTTCAGCAGGTTCTTCATGATACACAGGCGCTCGGAGATGAGCGGGTCGCCCTGGTCGTCGTCTTTCAGTGTCACCTCAAGGTAGGGCGGGTCGAAAGGAATGCCCTCTTCCAGCGTGAAGCGGCGGCACATGCTGCCGGCGGTGAAGTAGCGCAGCACGAACTCCAGCGGCGGCACCGTGAGGTTTTTCACCTGCATCAGGCCCTTGTCCACCTCGGCGCCCAGGTAGTGGGTGGGAATGCCGCTGCGCTCCATCAGCTTGAAAAAATGGCGGGAGATGGCGAGGCCCGTTTTGCCCTTGCCCTGAACGCTGCCGCCCACGGTGTTGGAGCCGGGGTCGAACACGCCGTTTTCGCCGGTGGCGGAGTCTTTGAAAAGCAGGTACACCGCGCCGGTGCCCTCGTCTTTCAGCACGGTTTTCGTCTTGCCGTCGTACAGTGGTTTCATCAAAAAGCGCTCCCTTCCGTTTTTGCATCCGGCCGGCAATAACCCCTCTGTGGCCGCCGCCTTTCCCGGGCGGTGGCCAGTGGCCGGCACGTCAACGCATCCAGTATACCATATCCGCCCCGGTGCGCACAGGCGCTGTGGGCAAAAAAGTGAAAAAAGTGAGCGCATCACACAGAGAAACCCCGCGGGGTCCCTTATAGTGGGGGCCGCGGGGCTATGTTAAAGGCGGACACCAATGAGATGCCTGCGCCTGGAGGACGCGCAACGTCAGCTGCCAATCTCGATCTTCCTGGTCTCCGGCACGGTCTCTTTGGCCTTGGGCATGCTCAGGCTGAGCACGCCGTTTTTGTAGTGGGCCTTCACCTTGTCCACATCCACGCCCTCGGCGTTGAAGCTGCGGGAAAAGCTGCCGTAGCGGCGCTCGCGCCGGATATAGTTGCCGTCCTTGTCCTTCTTTTCGCTCTCTTCGTTGTGGCTGGCCGAAATGGTGATGACATCGTCGTCCACATCCACGTGGATGTCCTTTTTGTCGAAGCCGGGCAGTTCGGCTTCCAACAGGTAAATGCCGTCCTTCTCGCTGATGTCACAGCGGAACTGGTCGGTGCCGCTGATGTTGCCGAAGAAGCTGCGCTCAATGTCGTCCATGTAGCGAAAAATGTTGCCGTCGCGTTTGCTGAATGGAACCAGGCTGTACATACATAACATCCTTTCTGTGTGGTTTTATGGGTGGAGCCGGCAGGAAAAAAGGCACTGCCGCTTGCTTGATATTTTCATTCTAGGCCACGACTATGAAATATCTGTGCGAGATATTTGAAAGGCCTGTAAACAATTAGCAAACTAGATATGAGAGTGCTAATTCTGATGAAAACAGGCGAAAAAAGGCGGAAAAACAGAATTGCTTGCCATTGCGCAAAAAAAGCAGCCTTCAAGCGAAGGCTGCCAGAATGATCCTGTTGGTTTAGCTGAGCATCTGCACCAGGGTCTCCACCAGGGTCTCGGCCAGCATGCGGATGCGCTCCTCGTTGGGGGCGACGTCCGGGTAGGCCTCGGCCGCGGAGGTGAGGCTGCTGGAGTAGGTGGGGCGGAACAGGCGCAGGTTGGTGCTGCTGCCGCCGTTCGGCCAGATGCGGCGGAAGCCGCCCTGCCCGAGGCTCTCGGCCGGGGTGGCTTTTTTGGAGGCCTTGCCCGGCGCCGGGCCAATGGGCTGCTGGCCGGGCTGGAAGTAGACCACCTGGCTGGGGCGGGGCACCGGCGCGGCGCTGGAGGGGAAGCGCTCGATCTGCACGCCGAAGGTGTTCAGGTTTTGCTCGGTGCGGTTCAGCGCGGCCAGCACGTCCGTCAAAGAGGTCTGCACGGCCTCCAGCACCTTGGACACGTCCTGCTCCACGTCGGAGACCTCGCCCTTGAGGTTGGAGATGCTCTCGGCCAAGTTGCCCGCACTGCTGTTTATCTGGCGGCGGATGCGCTCTTTTTCGTCCTCGGCCACGGCGCGAATGCGCTCGGCCTCGGCGTTGGCGTCGGCGATGATGGCCGCCGGCACGGGCGAGGCGGCCTCAGCGGCCTCGCCGGCCTCTTTACGGGCGGCCAGCGCCTCTTCCAGCTGGCGGCGCAGTTCTTTTATCTGGTTTTGGGCCTCTTCGTCGCCGGTCTCGGCGCCCAAGGTGTCTATCTGCCGGTGTAATTCGGCTATTTGGGTGTCGCTCTTCTGGTATTCCTCGCGCAGCCAGGTGTTTTCCTGCTGCAGGTTGTACAGCTGGTCG
>JBFXKS010000198.1:0-3959 GCA_050173515.1 Oscillospiraceae bacterium
ACTTGACGCCGGAGGCAAAGAAGACCTCGTCAAGATCGGGGTCGCACACCACTTCTTTCACATAGCTGGTTTGGGCGCCGGTGCCGGCCGCCGTCTGGTAGCTCTCCAGCTTGTCGTCCAGGTATTCTTTCAGCCGCTCGCCCTCGGTGGTGGCGGCATAAAGTTCGCCGTCGATGTAGAGGCCGGTGGCCTCCATCAGGTCCACCTCGCTGCCGATGGCCTTGCGCAAGATCTCGTCGGTGAGCTGCTGGGCGGTGGTGAAGCGCGTGGTGGTGCCGATGCTGTATTCGGGGTTGAACTGCCAGTCGGAGAGCTCCTGGTTGGACGCGAGCTTGATGCGCCCGCGCAAAAGGCCCTTGGCGCTCTCCACCACGTTTTGATCGCTCACATAGCCCAGCAGGTTGTCGTTCACCTTCACGACCAGCGCATATTGCAGGTTGATGACCGCGCTGATGATGACCACCAAAACAGCGGCGGCAGCGATGGGCAGCACAATGCCCACCACGTTGGCAACAAAGGCCATGGTGTGCGTGAAGCTGGCGCCGACAAAGCGGCGCCCGGTGGCGCGGCCGGCGCGGCGGCGGCGGTTTTCGCGGGTGCGGATGCGGTGGATCTGCCGGCGGCGGCGCCTGAAGCGGACAAAGGGGCTGGCCAGCTCGCGGCCAATGCCGCGCAGGCCAGACAAAATGGCCCGGCCGAGCCGCGTGGCCAGCCATGCGACCAGCTGGCCGATGAGCAGGCCCGCCTCGCGCAGCACACGCCAGACCTGCACAAAAAGGTATTCGGCGCTGAAACCCAGCGTGTAGAAAAACTGGCCGATGGCGGCGGCCACCGGGTTTTGAGCACGCGGCGGCCTGGCGGCGGCACGCTTTTGTGAAGGCTTTTTGCTTGCCGGGGCCGCCTTGCGTTCAGGTGGTGCAGCAGCGGGCGGCTGGGCGGCCCGTGTGGGCGCCGGGCTTTCGGGCGGGGCCAGACGCTGCACCTCCACTGCCGGAGTGGGGCGGGCGGGCACCGGCACATCTGCGCGCCGATGAACGGTTTTTCCTGCCGGGGCGGCGTTTGTGCCCGGGCGCTTTTGTCCTTTGTTTGGTTTGAAAGGCAACCAGGTCACTCCTTTCGCCTTCCGGATACTGCCCGCTGGAACAAACGGGCGAATGGACGTAGATGAAAGGGCCACCCATTGGAGGCATTGGCCCAGAAGATTCCTTATTATACAATATCGGGCACTTGCATTTCAACTGCCGGGGCAATGGGCCCCTCGGGATGGGCGGCGGAGAGCTCGATGCCACAGGCCGCCGCTGCGTAGCGCATGTCTTCGGGGGCGGCCAGGCTGATGGCGCGCCGCTGGCCATCGAGCTCGGTGAAGACAAGCCGCGCACAGTGCAGCGCATGGCGGCCCATCTTATCCCGTGGCCCGCCGTAGAGGGCGTCGCCCAGCAGCGGATGGCCGGCGTGGGCGAAATGGGCGCGGACCTGATGCGTGCGGCCCGTGCGCGGAAAAACGGCCACCAGCGTGGCGCCCTGCCCCACCGCCAGCACGCGGTAATCGGTGTGGCTGGGCCGGCCGGCCGGGTGCACCTGCTGTCGGGTGGCCGAGCCGGGCGCCGCGGCCAGCGGCCCGGTGAAGCTGCCTTTTTCGGGCACCAGAGCGCCGTGCACCAGTGCCAGATAGGTCTTTTGCAGGCTGGCCGCCAGCAGCGGCACCGCGGCCACATGCCCCGCGCACAGCACCAGCCCGCTGGTGTCTGTGTCCAGCCGGCCCACCGGGCGGAAAAGGCCCGCCCCCTGCGTGCGTTGCATCAGGCCGGAGTAGAAATTGGCCAGGGTGCCCGCATGGTGGGACGGCGAGGGGTGCATGGGCATGCCCGGGGGTTTGTCCACCACCAGCGCGTGCTGGCTTTTGTATAAAATGTGCACCGGGCCGTTTTGGGGCATGGCAGAGAGGCCTGTATCCAGCGGCAGGGTGAGCAAAACGGCATCTCCGGCGGCAAGGCACTGGTTGGTGGTTTTTGCGCGGTTGCCGTTCACGCACAGGCCCATGGGCTGGCGCTTGAGCGAACGCACCAAGCCCAGCGAAAGCCGACGGCGACGCAAAAAAGCGGCCAGCTTGATGCCGGCCTCATGGTTTTCGACGGTGAATTCCAGCTGCATATGGGCCCTCGATGGCATTTGTGTGCAGGTGTTTGCCTTTACAGGCAGGCTCGGCGGCAGTTCCCCAACGGCTGCATCAGGTCTCTTCTGTGGTGTAAACATACAGCCAGCCGGTTTCGCAGGCGATGTGGGCTCGGGGCTCGACGAACGCGTTGCTGACGCCCAGCGGGGTGTTTGGCTCAAGTGTGGCGGCGTGCAGCGGGTATTTGACGCCCGACAGCGTGACACCCCGCGCCGGGCCGCCCGCCGCAAACACGCTCAGCCAGCGGCCCGCCTCGGCGGGCAGGCGGTGGGCGCCCGGCCCGAAACAGTGCACCGTGCAGCCGGGCTCTTCCATGCGCGCTGAAAGGCCATTTTGCGCAAGGTACAGCAAGGTTTGAAGGTTGGCGTGGGTATGGTCGGCCCGGCCGCCCATGCACCCCAGCATCAATGCGCTCTTAAAGCCGCGCAAAACGGCCTGCTTCGCCGCGAAGTGGGTGTCGGTATCGTCCTTTTCCGCGGGCAGGCGCAGCAGTTCCTGCGCCCCTTTGGGCGCAGCGGCAGAGTCAAAATCGCCCACGGCCAGGTGGATGGGCAGGCCGAGGGCCTCGGCGTTTTTCCAGCCGGCATCGGCCGCAATGATGAAAGCGTCCGAGGGCACATAGCGGCGCATCCCGGCCACAACCGGCCGGGATGCGATGATGACTGCTGTGGTGTGGGGCTGGGCCATGGGGCAAAACCTCTCTTCGCGGCTTGTCAGTATTGGTTCTCGGCGGCGCGGGCCTCCTCGAACAGCGTAACATAGCTTTGGTAGCGGCTGGGGGCCATGCCCCCGCTTTTCACGGCCGCGCGCACTGCACAGCCCACTTCGTTGGTGTGGGTGCAGCTGGAGAATTTGCACTGCCCGATGCGGCTTTTTATCTCTGGGAAGCAAAGCTGAAGGTTATCGGACAAAATGGCCCCGGCGCGCTGCAAGTCGAAGCTGGCAAAGCCCGGTGTGTCGGCCAAAAGGCCATCTTCCACCTCGAAGACCTCCACCTCGCGCGTGGTGTGGCGGCCGCGGCCCAGCTTTTGGCTGATGGTGCCGACCTCGCGGCCGAGCCCAGGGGCAATGGCGTTCATCAGGGTGGACTTCCCCACCCCGGAATTGCCGCAGAAAACGCTGAATTTCCCTTTGAGACGTTCTTTTATTTGCCCGACGCCCTCGCCGGTGAGGGCATTGGCCACCACCAGCGGGATGCCGCTGTGTGCATAGGCCGCCTGCATGTCCTGCGGGCTGGCCAGGTCCGGCTTGCTCACCACCACCACCGGCTGGGCCTCCTGGTCAATGGCGTAGGCGGTCATTTTGTCCACCACCAAAAAGCTGGGGGCCGGCTGGGCCGTGCTGGCCACAATGAATAGCTGGTCCACATTGGCAACGGGCGGGCGCACCATGAGGTTCCTGCGGGGCAGCACGGCATCGATGGTATGGGTGCCGGCCTCGGTGCCCAGGCGGACCCTGTCGCCGGGAACAGGCTTGTCTCCGCGCTTGCGCAGCACGCCGCGTGCGCGGCACTCCAAAAGCCGGCCGTCGTCTGTTTTGACATAATAGAACCCGCCGATGCCTTTATAGATGGTTCCCTGCGCCATCGCCTCAGCCGTCATCCGGTGTCTCCGGGACGCTATGGGGGTCCGGGGTGCTCACGGGGTCGGGGGTGCTCACGGGGTCGGGGGTACTCACCGGGTCGGGGGTGCTCACCGGGTCGGGGGTACTCACCGGGTCGGGGGTGCTCACCGGGGTCTCACTGGAAGAGGGCGCCGGCGTGGCACTGGAGGGCGGCGCCGGCGTG
>JBFXKS010000199.1:0-3923 GCA_050173515.1 Oscillospiraceae bacterium
GCCTACGTGGATTTTGGTGCGGAAAGCGCGGTGCCCTTGGTAGACACATACGATAATCTGCTGGTGGTGGGTACTTTTTCCAAATCCCGTGCGATGGCAGGCGCCAGGCTGGGGTATGCGGTGGGCAACGCCCAGCTCATCGCCGACCTAAACCTCATCAAGTATAGCTTCAACCCCTACAACCTGAACCGCCTGACACTGGCGGCGGGCGTCGCCGTTTTGCAGGATGAGGCCTACTTTCAGGAATGCCGGGAGAAGATCATCAAAACGCGCGAATGGACGCTGGATGCGATGCGTCGGCTGGGTTTTCAGTGCACCGATAGCCTGGCCAACTTTATTTTTGCCAGCCATGAAAGCATGGGCGCAGAGACTTTGCTGGGTGAGTTGCGCGCGCGCGGTGTTTTGGTGCGCTGGTTCAACCAGCCGCGCATCAGGGGCCACCTGCGCATCTCCATCGGCACACAGGCCCAAATGGAAAAAATGGTCGAAATCATTCAAAAAATGAATTAATTGATAGAATAATTTGTCAATATGAGGTGTATTACTTGACGGCGATAGTTGACTATGGGGTGGGGAACCTCTTCAGCCTGTGCTCTTCATTGAAGATGCTGGGCCTTGAGGCCTGTGTGAGCGGCGATGAGGCTGTGCTGCGCGCGGCGCAGCGTGTTATTTTGCCGGGCGTGGGCGCTTTCGAGGACGCGATGGCAAAGCTGGAAAAAGCCGGGCTGGCCGGGGTTTTAAAAGCATTGGCGGATGAGGGGATGCCGCTGCTGGGCATCTGCCTTGGCATGCAGCTGTTGTTCGACGTGAGCTATGAGTTTGGCGAGCACCGGGGCCTGGGGCTCATCAAAGGCGAAATCTGCCCGCTGGACGCGGATTTGAAGGCACAGGGCTTTGCGTACAAGGTGCCCCACATGGGCTGGAACACGCTCTCCATCTCGAAAAAAGAGAGCCCCATCGTCAAATACACAAGCGAAAGCGAATATGTTTACTATGTGCACAGCTACTACGCAAAAAACTGCGAAGAGAGCATTGTGGCCGCCAGCGAATACGGCGTGAGGGTGCCGGGTGTTGTGCAGTGCGGCAATGTGTACGGCACGCAGTTCCACCCGGAAAAGAGCGGGCAGACGGGGCTGCGCATGCTCAAGGCGTTTTCGGAGGTCGAGAGATGCTGATTTTTCCGGCGATCGACATCATCGACGGGTGTGTGGTGCGCCTGTATCAGGGGGATTACGCCCAAAAACAGGTGTTTGGGCAGGACCCAGCGGCATTTGCGGCGGCGTTTGAGAAGGCCGGCGCCACCTGCCTGCATTTGGTGGATCTGGATGGCGCCAAGGCGGGGCGGCCACAAAATGATGAAATCATTGCCAAAATTGCGCGGCAAACCAGTCTTTTTGTGGAAATCGGCGGCGGTATCCGCAGCGAAGCGCATGTGGCAAGCTATTTGGACATGGGCGTTGGCCGCGTGATTTTGGGGACCTCGGCGCTGAATGACCCGGCGTTTGTGCGCAAAATGGCGGCGATGTATGGCGATAAGATCGCCGTGGGGGTGGACGCACGGGACGGCCGGGTGGCGGTGGAGGGCTGGCTGAAGACCTCTGAGGTGGATAGCCTTGCGTTCTGCACCGAGATGCGCGACGCCGGCGTTTGCCACATCATCTATACCGATATTTCGCGTGACGGCGCCGGGCGCGGAACAAACCTGCCTGTCTACGAAAAACTTTCGGCCATCAAAGGCCTTAAAGTCACCGCTTCAGGGGGCGTCTCCAGCCTTTCGGAGATTGCACAGTTGCGGGAGATGGGGCTTTACGGCGCCATTTTGGGCAAGGCGCTCTACACTGGGCAGCTTTCGCTGGAGCAAGCGCTGGCCGAGGCGGCACAGCCGCATGGGGAGGGGAGCCAATGATCGCGAAACGCATCATCCCATGCCTGGATATCCGCGATGGGCGGGTGGTGAAGGGCGTGAATTTTGAGGGGATCCGCGATGTGGAAGACCCGGTGCAGCTGGCGGCCTTTTATAATGAGCAGGGCGCCGATGAGTTGGTTTTCTACGACATCACCGCTTCGGCCGAGGGACGCAGCCTGTTCACCGATATCCTGAAGCAAGTGGCCTCGCAGGTGTTCATCCCGCTCACGGTGGGCGGCGCGGTGAACACCGTGGCGGATTTCGACCGGGTGCTGAAAAGCGGCGCCGACAAGGTGAGTGTCAACTCGGGCGCCGTGGCCAATCCGCAGCTCATCTATGAGGGCGCGCGGCGCTACGGCAGCCAATGCGTCGTGCTTTCGATGGATGTGAAGCGCGTGGACGGCGCGTTCCACATCTTCATCAAAGGCGGCCGGGTAGACACCGGCATCGATGCGCTGGAGTGGGCCGCCCGCGGCGAGACGCAGGGCGCCGGCGAGCTGGTGGTGAACAGCATGGACACCGACGGCGTGAAGCAGGGCTTCGACCTGCCTTTGCTGCAGGCCGTGGCCGAACGTGTGAAAATTCCCATCATCGCCTCCGGCGGCGCCGGCAGCATGCAGCACTTCGCGCAGTTATTTGAAGTGCCGGGCATGGACGCGGGGCTGGCGGCTTCGATCTTTCACTACCGGCAAATCGGCATTATGGAACTGAAACGTTATTTGGCCGGGCAGGGCATACCCATGCGCCTGGCATGAGAGAGGGATGTGTGGTTATGGATGTAGAGGCGTTGAAATTCGACAAAAATGGCCTTGTTCCAGCGGTGGTGCAGGATTATTACACCGGGCAGGTGCTGACGGTGGCGTATATGAACCGCGAGAGCCTGGAAATAACGCTGCGGGAAAAGCGCACCTGCTTTTTCTCGCGCAGCCGGGGCGAGCTGTGGCGCAAAGGCGAAACCAGCGGAAATGTGCAGCATGTGGTTTCCATTTTCGCCGACTGTGACGCCGACGCGCTGGTTGTGCAGGTGATCAAAGAGGGGCCCGCCTGCCACACAGGCGCAGAAAGCTGCTTTTTCAACGAGATCTATCAGGACGAAAAGCGACAAGCGTTTAGCCTTTACAGCTTATATCAGCTGATAAAAGAACGAAAAGAAACCCCGCAGGAAGGCAGCTATACAAGCTATCTTTTTGCGAAGGGACGAGAAAAAATATTGAAAAAGGTGGGGGAGGAATCCGCCGAGGTCATCATTGGCGCCATGAAGGAAGATGATGAAGAGACCGTTTTTGAGATAGCCGACCTGTGTTACCATGTGATGGTGCTGATGGCCGAGTGTGGCATTGAGCCACAAGTGGTGCTGGACGAGCTGGCCAGCCGCCACGTGGTGGACCACAAGACGAAGCAGGAGACGATGCAGTGAAACTTTTGTCCAACATCCACACGCATTCCACCTGGTGCGATGGCACAGATGAGCCGCGGGAATTGGCCGAGCGCGCCATTGAGCTGGGGTTCACAGACCTCGGCTTTTCTTCGCACGCGCCCACGCCGTTCGACCCTGGTTGTCCCGGTATTCGAAGTGAAAAAGAATATAGGGATGATATCGCACAAATAAAGGGCGAATACGCGGGTAAAGTGAACATATCCTGCGGTATTGAACAGGACCGCCTGGCGCCCGTGAATGCCATGGACTACGACTATGTGATCGGCTCGAACCACTATGTGCAGCTGGGCCAGGGCTCGGGGGCGGCGCGCGTGCCGGTGGATGCCACGCCCGAAGAGCTGGAGGAGGCCATTGCAAGCGCCTACAATGGGGATGCCCTTGCGCTGGCACGCGATTTCTACGCCCAAACAGTGGCGGGGGTGCGCGAAAGCCGCCCGGCAGTGGTCGGCCATTTTGACCTCCTGGTGAAATTCAACCGGGATGGCCGGTTTTTCGATGAGACGAAAAAAGTCTACCAAGCGCTGGCGCTGGAGGCTTTGGATGAGACGCTGGATGTTCTGCGCGGCTACGGTGGGCTGC
>JBFXKS010000200.1:0-3904 GCA_050173515.1 Oscillospiraceae bacterium
CGAGCCCTGGCCCATGCCCGGCTACGACTGCGACGTCATCATGGCGGCCGGCGCCTTCCCGCAGGGCAGCAGCATCGAACTGAGCCGCGACGCGCCGCTGCGCGCGCCCTACACTGCCTACCTGCAAGGCGCGCTGAACTTTGCCGCCGGCCGCGCCGCCGTGCTGCACAGCGCCACGGCGCTGCTGGGGGGTGCGTAAGCACGAGCGATGGCTTGCGAGCGCAGCGAGCAAACATCGCGAACCCGGGGTGCTTTAGCACTTCTTTTGGCTTTCTCGCTGCGCTCGAAAGCCAAAAGAAGCCCTAAAGGGCCCAGCCCGCTGCGTCGCGCCTTCGGCGCTCCAGCCCTTGCACGCACCGCAAGGGTGCGGCTTCGGGCTGCATCGGTGTTCTTTTCCCCAAGGGGATGCAAGCGATGTTTTCTCGCTGCGCTCGAAAGCCAAAAGAAGCCCTAAAGGGCTCCCTTGACATCCCTGCGCTTTGCGGGTAATATAGGAGGGCAAAGGCGATGACCGGGAACCAGTAGTCTGCGCAGGCTGTTTCGCCAGAGAGTCGGCGGGTGGTGCGAGCCGATGGAAACACAGCGGACGAATACATCCCGATAGCCGCGCCCCGAACGGGTTTTCCCCAGTAGGCGGCGCCGGGCACACCCGTTACCGTGTAAGAGTATGTTTGTACTCTGTGAGTGTGCGCGCCGCAAGGGCGCACAAAACTGAGGTGGTACCGCGGTTCATCCCGCCCTCGGACTTGGCTCCGGGGGCGTTTTTTTGTGCCGGCGTCCCCATTTGGTTCAAAAGCAAGGCGCTGGAAAGGTAGTGGTTTCATGTTTGTCCAAATTCTGATGTTGGTCATCTTTTTTGCCGTGACGGTGGGCGTGGGCTTTTACTGCCGCAAGCGCGCCACCGACCTGCACGGCTTTGTGCTGGGCGGGCGCTCGGTGGGGCCGTGGCTCACCGCCTTCGCCTACGGCACCTCCTACTTTTCGGCGGTGGTGTTCGTGGGCTACGCCGGGCAGTTCGGCTGGAAATTCGGCATCGCCTCCACGTGGATAGGCCTGGGCAACGCCTTCATCGGCTCGCTGCTGGCCTGGGTGGTGCTGGGCCGCCGCACCCGCGTGATGACCCGCCACTTGCACAGCGCCACCATGCCGGAGTTCTTCGGCGCGCGCTATGCCTCCCGCGGGCTGCGCGTGGGCGCCTCGGTCATCACCTTCATCTTCCTCATCCCCTACACCGCCTCGCTGTACAACGGCCTGTCGCGCCTTTTTGCCATGGCCTTCGACATCGACTTCACCCTGTGCATCATCGTGATGGCGGTGCTCACCGCCGTCTACGTCATTGCCGGGGGCTATTTTGCCACCGCCGTCAATGACTTCATCCAGGGCATCATCATGCTGGGCGGCATGGTGGCCGTGGTGGTGGCCGTGCTGCGCGTGAACGGTGGGTTCACCGCCTCGCTGGACGCCCTGGCCCGCGTGGCAGACCCGGCCGTCTCCGACACGCCGGGCATCTTCGCCTCTTTCTTCGGGCCCGACCCCATCGGCCTGCTGGGCGTGGTCATCCTCACCTCGCTGGGCACCTGGGGCCTGCCGCAGATGGTGCAGAAGTTCTACTCCATCCAGTCTGAAAAAGCGGTGAACAAGGGCACCATCATCTCCTCGGTGTTTGCGCTGGTGGTGGCGGGCGGCTGCTATTTCATGGGCAGCTTCGGCCGGCTGTTCGGCGACAAGGTGAACCTCGCCGCCGACGGCTACGACGCCATCGTGCCGGCCATGCTCTCGGGCCTTTCGCCGGTGCTCATCGGGCTCATCGTCCTGTTGGTGCTCAGCGCGTCCATGTCCACATTGTCCTCGCTGGTCATGGCCTCGTCGTCCACCTTCACGCTGGACTTTTTGAAGGGCACGCTGGTGAAGGACATGACACCCAAGCAGCAGCTGCGCAGCATCCGGGTGCTCATCGCTGTGTTCATCCTCATCTCCTCCGTCATCGCCATCGTGCAATACCGCCAGAACATTGGCTTCATCGCCCAGTTCATGGGCATCTCGTGGGGCGCGCTGGCCGGGGCCTTTTTAGCGCCGTTTTTGTATGGGCTGTACTGGAAGCGCGCCACCAAGCCCGCGGTGTGGTGCTGCTTTGGCTTCAGCACCGTCGTCATGCTGGCCAACCTGCTTTTCAAAGACGCCTTCCCCGCCGTTTTGCAGTCCTCCATCAACGCCGGCGCCTTTGTCATGCTGGCGGGGCTGGTCATCGTGCCGGTGGTCAGCCTGCTCACCAGGCGCCCCGACGCCGAGCACGTGGCCCACTGCTTCGCCGCGTATGACCGCACCGTCACGGTGAAGGTGCGCGAGTCACTCGGCGGCGACATCGTGGACGATGCCGGCGGCACCGACGCGCCCGATGCGCCCACCACCCCCTAGTTTGCCCATGTAAAAGCCCGCCGGCGTGGCACCGGCGGGCTTTTTTCTTGCAACAAAGATACCTCAGGCACTTTGGCAGATCGACCTGACGCGCGCCAGGTTACGTTGGTTCGCCCACAAACCACACGCGTTCTTCCAGCGGCATTTTTGTGCTCTGCTTGCCGGGCGTTTTGGGCACGCCCACCGGCAGCACGCAGCGCACCGTCCAGCCCTCGGGCAGGCCCAGCAGCTTTGCGATGGCCTCGGCCCGGCCCTCATCGCGCACCTCGCCGTCTATCCACACCGAGGCATAACCCAGCGCCGTGATGGCCAGCAGCAGGTTCTCGGTGGCCGCGGCGTAGTCCTCTATCTCAAAGCTGATGCCCTTACGGGGCGATTTCTGCACCCGGCTGGCCACCACGACGACCAGCGGGGCCGTCTTCATGCCCGCGCGGGGCATCAGCGCGTGCAACGCGTCCAGCTTTCCGCGATCTGTGACCGCGGCGAAGTTCACCGGCTGATAGTTCAGCCCCGACGGCGCACGGATGGCCGCGTCCAGCATCTTCACGATGTCCTCTTTCGGCACCGGCTGCGCCGTGAACGCGCCACGGTAGCTGTGGCGTTTTTCCACCACTTCAAAAAAATCCATCTGTTCTTCTCTCCTTCTTTCTATCCGCCTGCGTTTCCGCCCGTGCGCTCAGCTCTGCTCCACCACCACGGGCCCAGTGGCCACGGGCCGCGCCACAAACACCTGCCGCGCCAGCTTTTCGGCCGCTTTGGCCGCCGCGCGCGCCGCCGCCTCGGTGGCAAACAGGCCAAACACCGCCGCGCCGCTGCCGGTCATCATCGAGGCCAGCGCCCCGGCCTCGTCCATCACGCCGCGCAGGCGGGCGGTGGTCTCATCCCCGTTGGCGTGCTCCAGCATGTTCTGCATGTGGGGCGCCAGCATCTCCAGCCGCCCGGCCTCAATGGCCGCGCACGCCGCGCCGATGTCGGGATGCAGCGGGCTGCCCATTTCGTCGAAGCGGCGGTAGGCCACCGGGGTGGACACCCCGCCCACCGGCATGGCCACCGCCAGCCAGCACGCGGGCAGCGGGCGCAGCGGCTGCACTTCGTCGCCGATGCCGCGCACCCGTGCGGTGCCGCCCACCAGGGAAAATGGCACGTCGGCGCCCACCTCTCGGCCAATGGCACACAGCTCCTCCCGGCTCAGCCGCGCCTTGTACAGCGCGTTCAGCCCCACCAGCACGGCGGCGGCGTCGGCGCTGCCGCCCGCCATGCCCGCCCGGGTGGGCACCGTTTTGTGCACGGTGATGTCGGCGCCCGCCAAAAGGCCCGTGTGATAAAAAAAGGCGGCGGCAGCCTTGGTGGCGGTGTTCTTCTCGTTGGCAGGCACCGCGCTGCCCGGGCAGCGCAGCGCATAGCCCATGCTTTTGGCCACCTCCACGCGCTCGTAGATGGCCACCGCCTGCATCACCATGTCCACCACGTGGTAGCCGTTATCCAAAAG
>JBFXKS010000201.1:0-3859 GCA_050173515.1 Oscillospiraceae bacterium
CAGGCGCACGGTGTAGCCCGTAATGGTGCCGTTGCGCTCCATGCGACGGATGCGCTCGGAGACGGCGGGCGAGGTGAGCGCCACCTTCTGCGCGATGTCTTTCACCGTTATGCAGGCATTTTGCGTCAGGATGTCCAAGATTTTCCCGTCGAGTTCGTCCATTTAAAACCCCTTTACGAACGTCTGTTTTTATGCAAAAATCTTTTAATAAAATTAAGCGGGCCACCGGCCGTTTTTTTACGAAACAAACAATCTGCACGGGTTTCGCCTCATTTCTTAATTATATAAAGTAAATTTGCATTTGTAAACACTTTTATTAAGGGAAAACGGGCCCGCAGCGTTGACAAACAACTGCCGCGGCGCTAGAATGAGCGTGTAAATAAAGCACACACTTTATTTGTACTTTCCCACCCCTATATGCTGAAAGGGCTGCCCTCGCAGCCCTTTCAGCATTTTTTGCGCCTTTCCCGGCGCGCGGCCGCCTTGTGGAAGGCGGCGGGGTGATGTATAATATGGCAGAGAAAGCCCAACACATATGAGGAGGCGCGGCGATGAAGCGGGAAGATTACATCTCCTGGACGGAGTATTTTATGGGCATAGCCATGTTGAGTGCCGAGCGCTCGAAGGACAGCGGCACGCAGGTGGGCAGCTGCATCGTGAGCCGGGAGCACAAGATTTTGTCGCTGGGGTACAACGGCATGCCCAGCGGCTGCATGGACGACGCCATGCCCTGGGGCCGCGAGGGCGAGCCGCTGGACACGAAGTACATGTATGTGTGCCACGCCGAGCTGAACGCCATTTTGAACAGCGCCGGCGGCGATTTGCGCGGGGCCAAGCTGTACTCCACGCTGTTTCCCTGCAACGAGTGCGCCAAGGCCATCATCCAAAGCGGCATCTCCGAGGTGATCTATTACAGCGACAAATACGCCGACTCGGACGCGACCATCGCCAGCAAAAAGATGTTTGACATGGTGGGTGTGACGTACACCGCCTACGAGCCCACCGGCCGGCAGGTCACACTGACCCTGTGAGCCTGGCGCAACACACCTGGCGGGCGCTGCCCAAGGGGCGCACCGTGGTGGTGAGCGATGTTCACGGAGACCCGGATGCCTTCGGCGCCCTTTTGCGGCAGCTCGCGTTCACGCCGCGGGAGTGCCTGGTGATTTTAGGCGATTTGACAGAGAAAGGCCCAGACAGTCTGGGCCTTTTGCGCTGCGTGATGGCACTGGGCGAAAAGCAGCCGGTGCTGGCGCTGCGGGGCAACTGTGACGACGCGGTGTGCGAGCTGGTGCGCATCGCGCACGGGCAACCGGCCTACTGGCTTCAGAACCTGCCGCGCTATCTACGCCACCAGGGGCGCTCGATCATCGGGGAGATGATGGCCACCTGTGGCCTTGCGCCCGAAGACGCCGCCGACCTCGAGCGGGTGGCGCGCACGCTGTATGCGGCCTTCCGCAAGGAGATGGACTATCTGGCCGCCCTGCCCGACATCATAGAAACCGATGCCTTTTTGTTCGTGCACGCGGGGCTGCGCCCGGGCGACGCCACACGGCAAAGCCGCCGCGACTGCCTGCTGTTCAAAGCCTTCGGCGAGTGGGCCGAGGCCAATCACGTGCACTTTGAAAAACCCTGTGTGGTGGGGCACTGGCCCACCTGCAACTACCACCACACCCAGCACTCCTATGCGCCGGTGATCGGCCGGGGCACCGGTGTCATCTCCATCGACGGCGGCCACCAGGTGAAGCCGGGCGCTATGCTGCACGCGCTCATCATCGAAGACGGCCGAGCCGAGGGCCTGCGCTTTGCCTCGTACGACCCCATGCCCGCCATGCGCGCCGTGGACGCCCAGCCCGGCTTTCCCGCACAGCCGCTGACCCTGACCTGGCTGGACCGCTTTGTGCAGCCGCTGTGCGATGAAGGCGAAAACGTGCTGTGCCGCCACCTGAAAACCGGGCGCAAGCTGTGGGTGCCGCGGCGGCACCTTAGCCGGCAAGGCGGGCGCTGGGCGGCGCCGGACTGCACCAACGACCACCTGCCCCTGGCCGCCGGCAGCGTGGTGCACCTGCTGGAGGAAGGGCCGCTGGGCGCGCTGGTGCGCCGCGGCACGCGCGCGGGCTGGTATGGCGGGCGGCTGGAGCCGCTGTAACGGAGCTGAACATTTTCAGCACACGGAAGGCCCCAAACACCACACGCGGTGTTTGGGGCCTTTTGATGTCTGCAAATCGGGGCACTACCAAAGCTTCATCACGTCGCTGTACATGTCCATGTATTGCCGGGCCGACGACGCCCAGCTGAAATCGCAGGCCATGCCGCGGCGCACCAGTGTTTTCCAGCCATCCGCATCGCGGTAACCCTCCAGTGCGCGGAAGCATGCCTCCTGCATGTCGTAGGCGTTGTAGTTGGCAAAGGTGAAGCCGTTGCCCTGGCCGTCCTGCGAGTCCCGGATGGTGTCGCGCAGGCCGCCGGTCTCGCGCACGACGGGCACGGTGCCGTAGCGCAGGGCCACCATCTGCGACAGCCCGCAGGGCTCGCTGCGGCTGGGCATCAGGAACATGTCGCTGCCGGCGTAGATTTTGCGGGCAAGGGCCGGGTAGAAGCCCAGGTGCACCCCAAAGCGGCCACTGCGGCGATAGGCCAAATCGCTGAAAAATCCCTCGTAGTCGGCGTCGCCGGTGCCCAAAATCACCAGCTGCAAGCCGCTGGACACCATGTTGTCGGCCACCTCGCGCACCAGGTCCAGCCCTTTGGGGGCCACCAGCCGCGTCACCATGCCAATGATGGGCCCCTCGCTGTCGGACAGGCCGAACTCCGCGCGCAGCTCCTTTTTGCAGGCGGCCTTGCCCTGCTCCACCGTCTCGGCGGTATAGGTCTGCGCGATGTGTTCGTCGGTGGCCGGGTCGTACACCTTGGTGTCGATGCCGTTCAGGATGCCGCACAGCTTGTAGGATTTCTTGCGCAAAAAGCCGTCCAGCCCATAGCCGTACCACGCATCCAATATCTCGCCGGCATAGGTGGGCGACACCGTGCTCACGCGGTCGCTGCTCTCCACCGCGCCCTTCATGTAGTTCACGTTGCCGTCGTACTCCACCAGGTGGCCGTCCTTGCGGCCGATGCCCACCGTCTCCTCCAATATCTGCATGCCGTACTTGCCCTGGTACTGGATGTTGTGGATGGTGAACACCGTTTTGATGGCGGTGAATTTTTCCATGTGGCGGTAGTAGAGGTTGAGGTAGACCGGGACGAGGGCCGTCTGCCAATCGTTGCAGTGGATGATGTCGGGGGCGAAATCCACGTGGCGCAGCGCCTCCAGCACGGCGCGGGAGAAGAAAGCGAAACGTTCGCCGTCGTCGTAGAAACCGTAGAGGCCGTGGCGCTTGAAGTAGTATTCGTTGTCCACGAAATAGAAGGTGACCCCGCCGTGGGACAGCTGGAACAGCCCGCAGTACTGGTTGCGCCAGCCCACCGGCACGGTGAAGTTGGTGATGTATTTCATCTTTTTGCGCAGTTCTGGGGCCATGGCCTGGTACAGCGGGAGGATGACCCGCACGGCCACCTTGTGCCGGCGTAGGGCCAGCGGCAGGCTGCCGGCCACCTCCCCAAGGCCACCCGAGGTGAAAAACGGGTAGGCCTCGCTGGCCGCATACAGTATCTTCATTCCGCGCCCCCTTTTTTGCGCCGGCCGGGCAAAACGCCCAAAACCCGCCGGCGCGGGATCTGTTGTGTGCCCAGCTAGGTGACCACGCAGTCCTTGGCGATGAACACCGGGAAACGGCCCGCGCCGCACAGCTTTTGCCCGGCGCACACCGTCACGTTCTTGTCGGCGATGACGTTCTCCATCTGCACGCCCTCGCCTATCTTG
>JBFXKS010000202.1:0-3842 GCA_050173515.1 Oscillospiraceae bacterium
ATGTGTTTGGTCTCGATGCCGATGAGGTCCACGCCATATTGGTCCAGGGAATTGCCGATGTTCTCGAAGATCTTGTCGGCCAGCGTGTCGCGCCCGCTGATGATCTCCGTCTGGGGCAGGCGGCTGATGACGTTCTTCATGGAGTTGTAGGAGATGTTGCCGATGCGCGACTCGGCCTGCTCGATGTTGCCGGTCAGCGTGCGGATGAACTTGGTGGGGTCGGACACCCGCCACAAAACGAAGCTGTCGGCCACCATCGTCTTCTTGTCCTGCGTGATCACGTCGGAGATGGGGATGTCGTAGATGCGCATGTTGTTGGGCACCGAGCGGGTGGTTTGCACAAAGGGCAGCTTGAAGCTGATGCCCGGCTGCTGGGTGATGTGGCGGATCTCGCCGAACTGCTGCACCACCACATACTCGTTGGGCTTGGTGACCACCACACACTGCTGGAACAGCAGCGCGGCCAGCACGATGATGCCCAAAATGATGAGGCGGCGCACGATGCCCCGGCGCAGCAGCACCGCGGCCTCGTTGTGCTCGGGGTCTATGGGCGCGCCTGCGCCGCCGCTGTTTTTATTGCCAAAGGGGTTGCTCATTCTGTCTCCTCCTCATCCTCATTCTCATCGGGGGTGTCCTGCCGCACCGGCGACTGCGGGGTGACGGGCGGTGTGACCTCGCTGCTGGGCTGCCAGCTGCTCGCATCCACCAAAGACTCCAGCGGCAGCAGCTTGGTGGTGTCGCCCGTCCCGCTGTCTATGATGATCTTCAAATCGGGCATCAGCTCCTCCATCGCCTCGTAGAACATGCGCTGGCGGGTCATCTGCGGGTTCTTCGCATACTCGTCATACATGGCGTTGAACACCGCCACCTGGGCCTTCGCGTCGTTGATGCGGGCCTCCTTCTGGGCGGTGGCGTCCTTCAGCACGGCGTCCTCTTGCGCGCGGGCGGCGGGCACCTGCTCGCTCTCATACTTGCGCGCGGTGTTGATGGCCGTCTCCTTGCCCTGCTTTGCCGTCTCCACGTGCTTGAAGGCATCCTTCACCTCGTCCGTGGGCGGCTCTGCATCCTGGATGGTGATGTTGATGAGCTGCAGGCCGATATCCTCCTGGTCCAGCCGGGTGGTCAGCTTTTCCTTTATCTCGGCCTGTATCTCGTTTTTGCCGGTGGTGATCACCTCGTCCACGCCGTGCAGGCCGATGGTGTCGCGGATGTAGCTGAGCGCCAGGTTCCGCAGAATGGACTCGGGGTCGTGCGAGGCGAAGATATAGCGCTCGGGGTTGGACACCTTGTATTCCAAAAAGAAGTCCACGTTCACAAAATTGTAGTCGGATGTGATCATCATGGACTCGTAGTCGATGGTCTGGTTGGGGTCGTCGGAGCTGTAGCCGATGGAGAACCCGTTGATGACCATGGGCACGATGGTGACCTGCTGCACGAACGGGACCTTGAGATGCGGCCCCGGGGTGTCCACCACCGTCGCGCGGCCAAACGTGACCACCACCGCCTGCTCTTGCTCCTGCACGCTGTAGACCGCCAAGAAGCCCAACACAAGCAGCACAAGCGCCAGGCTGACGAGATTGCTGATGAGGAAACCTCTTTGCACCGATTTTTTTGTCATTATGCAACTCCTTTTTTCCGTTTCCGTGGTGCATGGGCACCACCACCGCCGCCACTGCGGCGGCACAAACTGCTACCATTTTACCACAGATGCCGCCCCTGCGCTACTTTCGGGTGCCCGTGCACCCGCCATGCAAAGGCCCTTCTGCCGGCGTTGCACGCTTGCAGAAGGGCCTTTTTGCCACAGAGAAGGCGTTTTATTTTTTCTTTTTCTCGGGTGTGGACATGCCCGCGATGCGGCGCACGATGTCCTCGCAGCGGCCGATATCGTACTGGGAGGTGATGGCGATCTGCTCCATGATGGGCGAGCCGCCGCCGTGGAACTGCCCGTAGGCCGAGGAGGCGCCGTTGCCGGAGACATAGGAGTCCACAAAGGTGAGCCAGAACTTGATCTGGTCGTCGATGGGCATGTCTGGGTTGCGGTTGAGGTATTTCTCCAGATAGGGCTTGGTCTCCGGGTTCAAAATGTCGTTCTCGTACGGGAAGGTGGCCGGGAAGCCGCCGGCGATGTCGCACAGCATCTCCAGCTCGTGCCACACGTTTTCGCCCGACAGGCAGCGCCCCACGTTGGCGTACACCACGTGCGGGATATACGCCCCGGGCCCAAAGGGCATGAACTTGCCGCCCACCGAGACCTCGGGCTTGCCCAGGTCGGAGGCGGTATAGCCGGCGGCGTAGCCCAGCTCGCCGATCATGATCATGTCGGCCAGGGCCTTTTTCACGTGCTTGGTTTTGCTGATGCCGTTGATCTCGGCGGCCAGCGAGGCCATGCCGATGGTGTAGTCCAGCACGGCGGGCTTGCAGCCGGAGTAGCTGTGCCGGTGGAACAGGGCAAACAGCAGCGCCAAAATGCCGCCGAGGTCCGTCTCGCCGCACAGGTACACGTTCTCCCACGGGATGAAGGTGCGGTCGAAAATAAGGTAGGAGTCGGAGTAGCCGGGGGTGAAGCCGCGCTTGTACTCCTTGCGCTCTCTCAGCGGGTGGATGTTCACGATCTGCTTCATGTCCAGCGAGTCGGAGGGGATGGAGAAGGCCACGGCGTAGTCCTCCTCGCCCTTCACCAGCGCGCGCGTGGGGAACACCAGGATCTCATCGGTGGCCACGGCTTCGGAGATATGCACCTTGGCGCCGGTGACATAGATGCCCTTTTCGTCCTCGTCCACCTTGTGCACGTAAGAGTCGGGGTCGGTCTGCTCGCCCGGGCGTTTCAGCCGCTCGCCCTTCACGTCGGTCTGGGCGCCACTGGCTATCCAGTCGTTCTGCTGAAACGCCTTCAGCCAGGCCAGGAAATTGTCGTAGTATTGGGTGCGGGCGCCCGGGCGCTTTTGCGCCTCGTAGGCCACCGCGTTGATGGCGTTGGCCGCGTCGATGCCCATGCAGCGCCGGCAGCAGGTGCCGATCTGGTTGCAGTAGTAGCGGGTCATGTCCTGCTTTTTGTGCAGGTCGTCGGTGGACTGGTGGATGTGGTTGAAACGGTTGATCACCTCGCCGGTGACGTGCGAAGTGGCGGTGAACAGCTCGCGCACGGTGGCATCGCCGTCCTGGGCCAGGTCGTAGCTCTTGGCCATCACGTCGAAGCAGCCCTTCAGGCGGGGGTCCTTGCGGCTCAGCAGCTTGCCGTCGTAATAGAGGTTGTCCTTCTTGGCGTACATTGCGTCCAGATAGTCCTGCTTGGTTCTCAGTGCCATGGCTTTCCTCCCATTTCTCTTGCCCAATGACTTTCATCCGGCTCTATGTGGTTTTACGTTTACACCGGGTTTGTGCCCAGCTCGCTTTTCCCCTACAGCGCCGAGCCGCCGCCGTCCACCGCAATGTAGGTGCCGGTGGTGAAGGACGCAAACTCGGACGCGAGGTAGAGCACCGCGGCGCCCATCTCCTCCGGCTTGCCCAGCCGGCGCAGCATGGTGTCGCCCACAATCTTGTCGTACACCTTTTGGTTGGCCAGCGCCTCGGTGTTCATGTCCGTCAGCACATAGCCGGGGCAGATGGCGTTCACCGTGATGCCGTTGCGCGCCCACTCCAGCGCCAGGCTGCGCACCAGGTTGACGACGCCCCCTTTGGCGGCGGCGTAGGCGGAGACGCTGGCCGCGGCCTTCAGGCCCACGATGGACGAGACGGCGATGATGCGGCCGCCCTCGCCCTGGTCTATCATCTGCCTGGCGGCGGCGCGGGCGGCCAGGAACACGCCCTTCAGGTCCACGTCCACCACCTTGTTCCACTCTTCT
>JBFXKS010000203.1:0-3837 GCA_050173515.1 Oscillospiraceae bacterium
AGTGGCTGCAAAACCTGAACATCGACTGGCAGAGCCTGCTTGCCAAGCTCACCGACGTTTTACAGTCGGGCGCGCTGGACTTCATCGACGGCGCTGTGGGCGTGGCCACCTCCATTGTCAGTGGCGCCACCAGCTTTGTCATCGGGCTCATCTTCGCGTGCTACCTGTTGTTGGACAAGGAACATCTCTCGGCCCAGCTGGAGGCCCTGCTGATGGCCTATCTGCCCAAGGCCCGCTTTGACAAGCTGATGGACCTGGCCAAGCTGACCTACCGCAGCTATGCCAAGTTCGTCTCCGGGCAGCTCATCGAGGCCCTCATCGTCACCGTCATCTACATCGTTGTGCTGCACATCGGCCAGTTCGACTATGCCCTGCTCATCAGCGTGCTCATCGGCTTCTTCTCGCTCATCCCCATGATCGGCATCATCATCGGCTGCGCCATTGGTGCGCTGCTGCTGCTGGTCTCCATGGGCTTTTGGCGGGCGGTCATCTTCCTTGGCGTGTGCTTTGTGGTGCAGCAGTTCGAGGGCAACATCATCTATCCCCGCGTGGTGGGCACCTCGGTGGGGCTGCCGCCGGTGTGGGTGCTGGTGGCCGTCACCGTGGGCGGCGGGCTGGCGGGCATTCCCGGCATGCTTTTCTTCATCCCGCTTTTCAGCGTGCTGTATACCCTGCTGCACCGCGACGCCCGCCGCCGCCTGGCCAAAAAGGGCATCGCCTCGCCCGTGGGCGCCCTGCCTCAGCGGGTGCCGCGCTCGGCGCGCAAACCCCGCCGCCGATTTTCCCGCCGCCGAGGCCGCCCCGACGACCACGACGACAGCTGACGGGTTCCCTTGATGGCTGCCATTTTTTATAAACAAAGCCGCCCTGCGGAAGCGTCCACAGGGCGGCTTTATTTGTTTTATCGCTCTTTTTTGTTTTTTCGATTTTTGCCTGGCTTTTTCTCCCTATTTATGGGCCTATTTTTTCGGTATCACTTCCAGCCAGTAGCCGTCTGGGTCCTCGATGAAATAAATGCCCATAGCCGGGTTTTCGAAGCATATACAGCCCATTTTTTCGTGCATTTCGTGGGCGGCGGCGTAGTCGTCGGCCGCGAACGCCACGTGGATCTCGTTGTCGCTCAAATCGTAGGGCTCGGTGCGGTCGGCCAGCCAGGTGAGCTCCAGCAGATACTGGCCCTCGTCATCGGTGAGGTACACAATGGTGAAGTCCTCGGCCTCTTTGCGCGAGTGCTCGCGCAGGCCCAGCGCCTTTTGGTAAAAATCCAGCGATTTTTCAAGGTCGATCACGTTCAGGTTGGTGTGTGCCAGATGAAACGCCATGTTTTCCCTTCTTTCCTGCTGTTTTCCGTCTTTATGCCTTTGTTTTCCAGTCTGTTTTCCGTTTTTCACAAAATATGCCGGCATTCCAGATAGTAGCGTTTGTCGGTGGCGTGGCCCATGGAGAAGGTTTTGCGCGGCAGCACCCCGCCCAGCGCCACGCCGCGGAACAAGTCTGACTTTTCAAACGGCGGCAGCAAAAAGCCCACAGCGCCTTCTTTTGCCAGCGCGCGCAGGGCGTCTTCGCCGTGGATGTAGTCCACCGTCATCTGCGGTGCCTCGGCGGCAAGCCGCTGCAAAAAGGCGTCCACGCTGCCCACCGCCAGCGGCTGCTCGGGCGCCGCCAAGGTGATCTCCTGCGCGTTTTCGCCCCACAGCAGCGTCAGATGCTGCGCGGGCAGCGCCGGGCCCGCCTTTGCGGCATCACACGCGGCAGTAGCCAGCAGTTTCTCTCGCAGCCATGCGCTTTCCACGCCGAACACCGCCCGGTGGATCGGCTCTATCTCGATGGCCGGGCTCTGGATGTTGTTCAGCTCCACCAGGCAGGCGCGGGCGCCATGGGTGCGCCGCTGCTCCGGCGGCAGCGTGGGCTTCAGCTCCTCCCAAGCGGCCTTGGCGGTGGCCAGGCTGTGGTTGCCGTCACCCACGGCCAGCGCGAAGGGCACGGCATCTTCGTCTGTGCCGTACATCGCGGAAAACCGCTTCGGCGCGTCCAGCGCCTCGATGGCCGCCTGCACCTCGGCCACCATCTTCTGCCCCACGGCCCAGCCGCGCACGCGGCCGCCGCCCAGCATCAGCTCGACGTCATATAAAGGCAGCAGTTCGTCTTTTCTTTGTGCAATCGGCTCGATGATCGTCTTTTGCGGGTCGTCCGCCAGCATCAGGATGTGCGGGCTTTCAAGGCACGCGCCGCGCCGCACGGCCAGCCGCGGCGGGATGCGCTCGGGCACGGTGCGCTCGCTGGGGCGGATGCGCGCGGGCGCGCCCACCTCGTAGCTGTAGGCCTCCAGGTCCACCGCGCCCACCAGCCCCTGCCGCAGCCCGGCCGAGGTCTCGCGCTCGACATACACCATGCCCAGCACCTCTCGCGTCAGGGCAAAATCGATGTACCTATTCATGGCTGCGTGTATTTTTTCGATGCGCTCGGTGATATCCGGCTCGTCCAGATACACCTCCGGCAAGATCATACGCAGGGTGCTGGGCGCCTCGCCCACCTGCTGCTCCACCCGCTGCCAATACTCCGGCTGGCTGGTGAACTGGTCGCACGCAAGCACCGCCCAGCGGGAGGCATCCACATGCTGGGCGGGCAACAAGATTTTCGTGGGCTGGAAAACCGGCACCTGCACCGATTTTCCCCCATAGGCACATGCGTCTGCTGTACTCACAGCGTCGCTCCCCTCTATGGCCGCGCCGGGGCGTTTCCCCTAGTAGGCCACCATGTGGCCGGTGAGGCCAAAGATGGCCAGCGCCAATATACCGATATAAATAAGGTTGATGGGCAGGCCCCGGAAGGTGGCCGGCACGTTGCGGTTGTTCATCTTGCGCTGGCCCTCGGTGACCAAAATGACCGCAAAGCCGTAGCCCAGCCCGCTGCCCAGCGCAAAGGCGATGGTCTGGGTGAAGGTGTAGCTTTGGCTGGCGGTGATGAGCATGGGCCCCAGCACCGCGCTGTTCAGCGTGGCCATGGGCAGCACCGCAATAAAGTCCCGCTTGTGGGCCAGCGGCAACAGCATCATCACGCCCAGCACCAGCCCAAAGGCCACCAGCGCGCACACCGTGAAGCCCAGCGGGCGCACATAGTCGCGGTACCAGTGCTGTGGCTGCAGCAAGAACTGGTTCACCACATAGGCCATGGGCGCGCTGATGACCTGTATCAGGCACAGCAGCGCGCAAAAGATGAAGCTGTCCATGGCGGAGTCTCCCACCAGCTTGGTGAGGCGGGACACGCCGAACGCGCGGGTGAACACGGCGTTTTGAACAAAGATGGCGATGAGCGCATAGATGACGAACTGGCCGAGGTTCTGAAGTACGGGTATCATTGTATCTTCTTCACCCCCAGGCTGATATTCCGCTTGAAGGCGTTCACGCCACCACGCCACACGGCGGCCAGCAGCCCCAGCGCGATGAACCCGCCCGCCGGCAGCGCCGCCATGGGCAGCAGCGGCTCGCGGAACACCACCACGCCGCCCAGCGTGCCCAGCGCCAGCACCTCGCGGATGCCCGCCAGCAAGAACAGCACCAGGCAAAAGCCGATGGTGGTGATGATGCCTTTCCTGAACGAGGTGGTGAGCCGTTCACGCTGGGGGTTCTCGTAGCGCTTGATGATGAGCGGCTCCAGCACCAGCAGCGGCAGGTAGATGCCCAGCGCCTGCACCTGGTTGCCAAAAATACGCTCCAGCGCGTAGGCCACCACGGCATACACCACCCCCGAGGTGAGCGCATACACCACGGCGCGCATCTTCGGGCCGGTGTGCTGGCCGATCAGGGTGGCGATCATGCGCGTGGGTGTGAGCAGGAA
>JBFXKS010000204.1:0-3836 GCA_050173515.1 Oscillospiraceae bacterium
CGGTGCAGGGCGATGTGCACGACATCGGCAAGAACATCGCCAAGGTGCTGCTGGAAAACTATGGCTTCACGGTGGTGGACCTGGGCCGGGACGTGCCGCCGGAGCAGGTGGTGGAGGCGGCCCGCCAAAACAGTGCGAAGCTGGTGGGCCTTTCCGCGCTGATGACCACCACGCTGCCCGCAATGGAGGCCACGATAGAGGCCATTCGCGCGGCGGGGCTGGGCTGCAAGGTGCTGGTGGGCGGCGCGGTGCTCACCGAGGAATATGCCAAGAAAATCGGGGCAGACTTTTACGCGAAGGATGCGACGGCCTCGGCGGACTATGCCCGCAAGCTGCTGCGCGGAGAATGAGCAATCAAAAAACAGGCAACCTCTAAAGGTTGCCTGTTTTTTGCGCTAAAAGGCAGGTTTCCCGCTGTCTTTAGTCCCGGTGGTAGACCTTGATGCCGCAGAGAAGCCATTTGTCGTCGGAGCGAATGAAAGCCATGTCGTAGGAGGGTTTCTCCACGTGGATCTGGCTGCCGCGGTAGACGTTGACGGTGAACTCGATGTGCCCGGTGAAAAGGATGTCCGACTGTGGGGCCAAATCGGTGATGACGACGTCGAGGAACTCGCGGTTTTCGTGGGTGAGATACCAGCCCCACTGGTACTCGGAGAGGTCCTGGTAGAGGTCGGTCTCGTTGTAAAGGTAGGGCCGCAGGCCCGAGAAGGTGAGGTCTTCCGTGATGAAGTCCGAGTAGGCCTTGGCGGTGGTCTCGATGGTCTGGGAGAAGGCCTCGCTCTGCTCGGCGGTGGGCGGCACGGTGACAATGACCGTACGGGCGGCGGCGTCCACCGTGACGTTGCACTGCCCGCCGGTGGTGGCCTGTGCGGTGAAGCTGGGCTCCACCAGCGTGGGCGGGGTCTGGTATTCCAGCACGGTGGGCACGATGCTTTGGTCGCGCAGGGAGTCGAAGATCTCCAGCGGAACGGTGGCGGTGGCCTCGCTCTGGGCAATGGCCACCCCATTCATGCTGACGGTGGCGAAGTGCGGGGCTGTGACGGTGTAGCCGGGCAGGCTCTCCACGGTGGCGTAGACCGACCAGCCGCTTTCTGTGGTGTCGTCCGGCCGCAGGTAGACCTGCCCCAGCTTCTCCTCGCCGGCATAGACAGAGTAGAGTTCTTCGCCCTCCGCCAGGTCTTTGGCGGCGGTGCGCCGGTAGGTGAGGGCATCGGCCGGGGTGCTGAAGCGGGCGCTCACGATGGCAAAATAGTCGTCCCAAGAGCTGTTTTCGTCTGGCGTAAAGGCGTTTGCGTTCTGGGCCGCGGGAATGAGCGGCTCATGTTCCCCATTTTGCAGCTGGGTGAAGTATTGTTCCAGCGCGTGGGCGGGGGTGTGCAGCTCGTAGTCGGTGAGCACGCCGTTCAGCCAGGAGAGCACGCCGACGATGATGACGGCGTTGACGATGGCGAAGACCAACAGGAAGATCCAATACCATGGCACTCTGCGTTTTTTGGGCCGTGAAGACTGTTTTTTCAGCTTTTCCAAAAGGGTGATTCCTTCCCGAAGTCGATTTTATGGATACCGCTAGAAGACCAGCCAGGCGGAGGGCTGGGAGCGCGAGCCATAGAGCGAGGAGCACACGTTGATGGTCTCGCCCTCGTACACCATGACGCTGGAGGAGCCGCCGTCCTGCATGGAGGCGTTGATGGCGTCGAACTGGAGCATGAGCTCGAGGCAGTCCTGGATGGTGGCGCCGAGGCTGTGGGGCTGGCGGCCGTCAATGACCAGCATCAGCACCGCGCCGTCGGAGCGCTGGCCCAGCGCGGTGCGCGGGTTGAGGCCGCTGCCGTTGCCGGTGTACTCCACGGGGTTGCCGTTCACGATGAGCGGCGGCATGATGGTGGGCTCCACGGTGACGGCGTCGCGGATGTTGCGGTCCAGTGCCTCCTGCCCGCTCATCTTGCCCACGATGAGGTGGTTGTCGGTGTCGAAGCCGATGATGGTGCTGGTCATGCCGGTGGAGCCGTTGCGGATCTTGCCGCCCTGGATGAGCAGGCCCAGCGGCTGGCCGCCCTTGCCCACGCCGCCGGGGTCGTCGAAAAAGCCGGCGTTGATGGCGGCGGTGGCGTTGTTCTCCTCAGAGAACTCTTCTATCTTCTTGCCGCGCACGTTCGGGCCAAAGGCGTCGAGGCAGCGCAGCTCCACACGGGAGGGGTCCTGGATGATCATCATCTTGCCAACGAAAGTGCTGCCGGAGACCTCGTGGATCTCGATGTCTTGCTCGGTGGCCTCCTCGGGCGGCGGCTGGAAGGGAATGGTGGTGTCGGTGACCTCGGAGATGGGCAGCACGGTGTTGGCGGCCAGTATCTCCTGCACCTCTTCTTCAGTGAAGTGGATGTAGGCCAGAAACTTGACGGCGCTGGTCTCGGTGACCGAGACGACAAACAGCTGCTTTGCGTTGGGGAAGGGGCCGGTGCAGATGAGGGTGATGGCCCCATACAGCAGCGCGACGACCGAGATGAGAAAGACGGCCACCACGCCAAGGGTCTTGAAAATGGCGCGCCGCACCCGGCCTTTGCGGCGCGGCGGGTCTTCTTCCGGCGCCCGGCGGGACGCCGGCGTGCGTTCCTCGGCGCGGCGTGGCCTGCTTTTGCGGGCGGAAGCTTGCCGGCGGAAGGCGTTCTCGTTGATGATGGGCTGGCTGGCGGTGTCCAGCTCTGCCTCGTAGCCCAACTGGTAGGCGGCAGTGGCGCCGATGTCCGGATTTTTGGTAAGCGGTGCAGCCGGCGCCGGTGTGGGCGGAGGCGCCGCGGGCGCTTCGCTTGCCGAGCGCAAAGGCCGCCCGGTTTTGGGGTCGAAATTGGAGGCGGGCGCGCGTTGGGCAGGCGGGGGCGCGGTGTCGCGCAGGCGCGCGCCGGTTTTGGGGTCGAAGTTCGCCGCCGGGCGCGCCTGGGGCCCCGGCGCCGCCTCGGCATGCGGTGGCTGCACAGGCGCCTCGCTGCGAGGTCTTGGCGCCTGGGCCGCCTCGGGCGCCGAAGGGGCGGCCTCGCCGGGCGCCGCGCTGTGCAAGGGCTGCCCGGTTTTAGGGTCGAAATTTGGCTTGGGCTCGCGCGAGGGCGCGCCGCCGCCTTTGATGGTGATGTTGTGGAACTCTTCCTGCATGAGGTACCTCCAGTGGCTTTTGAGCGAAGTGCAGAAGGATGAGGAGCACAAGCGATGGCTTGCGAAGCAAACATCGCGAACCCGACCTCACAGAGGCAAGCCCGTAGGGCGTAGCCGATGCGCTAAGGGCGGGATTCTGCTTCACTGCCGGCTGTGCCATTTGAGTTAAGGGCGCAGGCCCAGACCCAGACCTTGACCGTTCTTTAGATAACCTGTGCCGTAAAAATTTCGAATGGCGCAAAGTACTGTTTCGGAATTTTAGGCACAGAGTACCTTTAGCGTTTAGGGGTCCGGGGGAATCGCAACCCCCGGCCACCTTTTGTTACTTTTGGGTGGGTCCAAAAGTAAGGTCATCGTCCTGCTTTTAGCCTACAACTTTCCTGCAAGCCATCGCTCGTGCTTACGCACCCATCCCGCTGCTCGGCTGCTTTTCAGCCTCTGCGGCATCTCCGCGCTTGTCGCCTCGCTACACTCGGATGCGCTCCGAAACGCTTGCTGTCGCTCGCGGCTCACGCGCCTTGGGGCCGTTCGCCGCGCATCGGGTTCGCGATGTTTGGCTGCGCCAAGCCCTCGCTCGTGCTTACGCACCCTCCCGCCGCGTCGGCCTGCGGCCTCCAGCCCTTGCACGCACCGCAAGGGTGCGGCCTCGGGCTGCGTCGGTGTGCTTTTGTTTGTTCACTGCGCTCACAAGC
>JBFXKS010000205.1:0-3829 GCA_050173515.1 Oscillospiraceae bacterium
ACCAGATTTTGACACTGCTGACGCCGGGGCACGGCATCGTCTCGGTGTCGGCACGCGGCAGCCTGCGGCCCAACAACAAGCTGTTCAGCGCCAGCGGGCTGTTCTGCTACTCCGAGTTGGCCCTGCACGAGGGCAAGACCATGTACACGGCGGACGAGGCCTCGCCTGTGGAGCTGTTTTTTGGGCTAAGAGAGCGCATCGAGGCCGTGTCTCTGGCGGCCTATATCGCGGACATATTGCAGATACTCTCGCCGACCGGCCAAGAGGCCGACCGGCTTTTGCGTCTTGCGCTGAACAGTTTTTATCTGTTGAGCCGCGCCAAGCGTGAACCCGCGTTTGTGAAGGCGGTGTTCGAGGTGCGCGCGCTGGCAGAGAGCGGCTACATGCCCGATCTTCTGGCCTGTGGCAACTGCGGCAAGTACGAAGAAGAGCGGTTCTACTTCGACCCGCAGCAGGGCAACCTGCTGTGCGGGGGCTGCGCGCAGCAGCGCGAAAAAGAGCCCAACCTGAACCAGGGCGCGCTGGCCGCGCTGCGCCACGTGGCGCTGAGCCAGGATGAAAAGCTGTTTCGTTTCGAGCTGAGCGAAGCGGCCGGGCAGATGTTTTCGAACGTGGCCGAGCAGTTTCTTTTGTACCACATGGACTACCCGCCAAAGACCCTGGCTTTTTTGAAGACCGTGCTGTGACGCCCCCTTAAATAAATGATGACCGAGGCAAACCATGGAAATAAAGTATCTGAACAACCTGGAGCTGGATAAAGTGGTGGCCATGGCGGTGGAGCGCGCCGTGTGCCCCGAGACCAAAGCGTTGCTGCAGGGCGAGACGCCGCTGACCGACCGCACCGAGGTGCGGTTTTCACTGCTGCAAACAGACGAGATGGCCCGGCGGCTCTTGAAAAACGGCAACCCGCGCATCTCCTCTTGCGCCGGCGCGAACCTGGCGGTGGACCGCGCGGAAAAAGGCGGGCTGCTGTCTATGGCCGAGCTTTTGAACATCGCCGGGGCGCTGCGCAATTTTTCGGCGCTGCAAAGCTGGTATAAGGACGACGATGTGCCCGAGGCCGGGCAGGCGCGGGCAATGGACGACCTGTTTTATTCCATCACACCGCAGCCGGAGCTGGAAAAGCAGATCCCGCAGGCCATTTTGTCGCCGGAGGAAATGGCCGACAACGCCAGCGACGCGCTGTACGGCATCCGCCGCAAGATACGCCAGACGGAGGACGCCATCAGGAGCAAGCTGGACGGGGTGATCAAAAACCCGAACAACAGCCGCTATTTGCAGGACGCGCTGGTGTCGATACGCAACGGGCGCTTTGTGGTGCCGGTGAAAGCGGAGCACAAGGCGGAGATAGGGGGCGTCATCCACGACGTGTCCTCCAGTGGCGGCACGCTGTTTGTGGAGCCCACGGCGGTGGTGGAGGCCAACGCCAAGATATTGCAGCTGCGCAACCAGGAGGCCGCAGAGGTGGAGCGCATTCTGGGCGAGTTCACCCAGCGGGTGGCCGAGGCCGCGCCGCTTTTTGCGCCCGGCTGGCACGCCATGCTGGAGATAGACCGCCGGCTGGCCAAGGCGGAGCTGGGCCTGGCCATGGACGCGGTGATGCCCGCGGTGAACGAGGAACAGCACTTTGCGCTCGTCAAGGCGCGGCACCCACTGCTGGACAAGGGCAAGGTGGTGCCGGTGGACATCCGCTTGGGCGACGGCTACAACACGCTGATCATCACCGGGCCGAACACGGGCGGCAAAACGGTGAGCCTGAAAACCGCCGGGCTGTTAAGCGCCATGGCACAGCTGGGTTATTTGATTCCCGCGCACGACAGCTCGGCCGTGTGCGTTTTTAGTGAGATACTGGTGGACATTGGCGACGAGCAGAGCATCGAGCAAAGCCTGTCCACCTTTTCCGGCCACATGCGCAACATCACCGGCATTTTTAAGCGGGTGAACGAGAAAAGCCTGGTGCTTTTGGACGAGCTGGGCGCCGGCACCGACCCGGCCGAGGGCGCCGCGCTGGCCATCTCCATCATCGAAAAGCTGCGCGAGAGCGGCGCGCTGGTGATGGCCACCACCCACTATGCCGAATTGAAGATGTTCGCGCTGGAGACCAGTGGGGTGCAGAACGCGGGCAGCGAATTCGATTTGGAGAGCTTGCGCCCCACCTACCGGCTGATGGTGGGTGTGCCGGGCCGCAGCAACGCCTTTTTGATCGGCGAGAAGCTGGGCCTTGCACCGGAGGTCATCGAGAACGCCAGGCGGCATATGTCCAGCGAACAGCGGCGCTTTGAGACGGTGCTGACCCAGCTGGAGGACATAAAGCTGGCGATGAAGGCGCAGGAGGAGGAACTGGACGCGCTGCGCTATGCGGCGGAAAACCAGCTGGAGAGCGCCCGGGAAAAGCGGGACGCGCTGATACGGCAGGGCGAAGAAGAGCTGGCCGCCGCGCGGCAAAAGGCCAAGGCGCTGACGGACGAGGTGCAGAACGCCGCCTTTGGCCTGATGAACGAGATGAAGCGGCTGGAGAAAGACGAGCGCGTGGCCAACACGCAAAAGGCGCGCCGTGCGCGAGAGATCGCACGGCGGGACGCCGAGGCGCTGGGCAAGCGCGCAGCGGCAGGCGAGGCACAACCCCAAAAGCACCATGTGCCGCTGCAGAGCGCCGAGGTGGGCCAGGCGGTGTTCGTACCGGAAATGGGCCGGGAGGCCGTGGTGACCGCCGGCGCCGACAAGGCGGGGCTGGTGGAGGTGCGCGTGGGCGTCATCAAAACAAAGCTGCCGCTGGGCGAGCTTTCGGCGTTGCCAAAAGCGGCCGGGCGGCAGGCTGGGAAAAAACAGGGTGGCACATCGGTGTCGCGCCAGGGCGAAGTGGGGCAGCGCAGCGGCAAAACCGAGCTGAACCTGCTGGGCAAAACGGTGGATGAGGCCCTGATGGAGGCGGACCAGTTCATCGACCAGGCGGTGATGGCCGGCCTTGGCACCGTGTACCTGATTCACGGGCGGGGCACCGGCGCGCTGCGCAGCGCCATCACCCAGCACCTGCGGGGAAACAAAAGCGTGAAAAGCTACCGGCTGGGCCGCTATGGCGAAGGCGAGGACGGCGTGACGGTGGTGGAGCTGAAATGAGCTACGGCCTCAGATGTCGATGCCGTAGGTGACCAGCATTTTGCAGAAGCTTTTCACGTTTTTGAACTGGATGCCGGTGATGCCGGCGTTGAACGCGGTGGCGGCGTTGTCCTTGTCGTCGTCGGCGAAGATGGTCTCCTGGGGCACCAGGTGGTATTTGTCCAGCAGGGCCTTGTATATTTGGATGTCCGGCTTCAAAAGGCCCACCTCGCTGGAGAGAACGCCGCCCTCGAACAGGGCCCAAAAATCGCGCGGGCGCAGATATTCGTAGGTGTATTGCGACAGGTTGGAGAGGTAATACAGGTGAAAGCCCTTCTTCTTCAAAAGGCGCATCAGCGTGACGGTGGCGTTGCGCGTGGTGAGCATATCGGTCCACTCTTCCAGCGTGGTGCGCATCTCAAAGGCGATGTCTTTTTCCTGCCCGCGGCGCATAAAGATGGGCTTGGCCTCGTCCCAGCTCAGCTTGCCTTCGTCCAGCAGCACCCATTCCTCGCTGCCAAAAACCGCGTTGTATATTCTTCTTTCGGTGCGCTCGTTGTAGAATTTATCCACTAGATAGTCCTTGGGGCTGTAGTTCACCACCACGCCGCCCAGGTCGAACACAATATTGTGATACACAGTGTCACCCGCTTTTTGTTTTGCTTTGCCAGCCATTATACAGCATTTTCACGGCTTTGAAAACCGGGGCGGCCGGGCTTGTGATTTGGCGAAC
>JBFXKS010000206.1:0-3819 GCA_050173515.1 Oscillospiraceae bacterium
ATGCGTATTACACACCAGATGCTGAGCCGCAATTATCTGAAACGGATGAACACCAATTTGTCGAACCTGACAAAGTCCAACGATAAGATGTCGAGCCAGCGGGCCTTCAACAAGGCCTACGAGAACCTGGCGGACGCCGGCAAGGCGCTGAAGATCCGCAAGCTGATTGCGGACGACGAGCGGCAGCTGACGGCGGTGCGCGACGCGCAGGGACGCGCGAAGGCGGCTGAAGACGGCATCCGCAACGTGAACAGCCTGATGATCGGCGCGAAAGACCGCCTGGTGGAGGGGCTGAACGGCACGATGTCCCCGGAGGACCGCCAGAAGATCGCCTCGGAGCTGGGCAAGCTGCAGGAGGAGATCTTCCAGATCATGAACGGCCAGTTCTCCGACAAATACCTGTACAATTCCGCCGGCAACGAAGACGGCTCGGCGCCGTTCACCATTGGCGGTGCGGGCGAACTGCTGTACAACGGTTCGCCTGTGGATGGCCTGGTGAAAGACCCGGCCACCGGCAAGCCGGCCACCGTGGAGAACGGCGTGTACACGCCCATCCCGTGGAATGCCGACAACTATGTGGACATCGGCGCCGGCTTTATGCTGACGGGCGACAAGCGCGTGGACGCCAACACCGCCTTCCGCGACACCTTTTCCGGCGTGGAGAGCTTTGGCTATGGTACCAACGCCGACGGCGTGCCGCTGAACGCCTACAGCCTGTTTGGCAACATGGTGAAGCACCTGCAGGCAGACAATATAGAGGCGCTGGAAAAAGACCTGAACGCCATCCCGGACTCGATGGAGTTTTTGCTGACCTCGATCACCGAGGTGGGCGCGCGCTACACGGTGCTGGAGGACACGGCCGACCGGCTGGAGAGCGAGTACATCAACCTGGTGGATACGCAAAACCGCCTGGAGGGCATCGACCTCTCGCGCGAGATCATCTACAACAAGGATTTTGAGATGAGTTGGCTGGTCACCCTGCAGCTGGGCAGCAAGATATTGCCGCAGACCATCTTCGACTTCCTCAAGTAAGCGATATACACAAAGCAGGCTTTTGCACGACGAGACCCCAGGGGTTTTCCCAATTTCGACAGAGGTGATGTTATGGTTCGGCCAATGCTTGAGATCACCACAACGCCGGCGCGCTACGAGTACGAGATCGCGCGCGCGCGTTTGGAGATCAGCCAGGAGAAGCCGACGGTTGACCGGACGGTGAGACGGGCGACACTGAATATGCGGCAGCAGGCCGGGCGCTTCGAGATGAACACGGTGCGCCGCCGCAGCGACATGGGCTTCAAGGGTGTGGTGGACCGCGCCAACACCGAGGCCGATTTGGGCCGCCAGCAGGCCTTGGAGAGAATAGGCGATTACGCCGAGTTTGGCAACACCGTGGCCAATGCCCACAAGGGCGCCAACATTCCGGACGCGCTGTGGAGCCAGCAGATGAAACACAGCCAGGGCGATTTGGTGCTGGTGCCGCTGTCGCCCATAGAGATACAGTACCTGCCAGCCAGCCTGACTATGGACTACCGGCCGGGCGAGATGAGCGCCAACTGGAACGTGGGCAAGGCGCGGCTGGATTTTGTGCCCGCTTCGTTCAGCCTGAACTTCACGCAGTATGCCTCGCTCAGCATCGAGTACACCGGCGACTTTGTGTATGCGCCGCCCAGCGCAGACCCGAACTTCGAGGCACTGGCATAAAAACCCATTCGGCAGCTGTGTGCCGCCCCAGGCGTGCGCAGCTGCCGTTCCCATGTGGGGCATCATCGAATATTTGGAAGGAAAACGGCATGACGATAAAAACGAGAGATTTTGGCAGCATGGAGCTGGACGAGAGCGCGGTGGTGGAGTTTCGCAGCCCCATCTTCGGGTTCGACCATTTGCAGAAGTATGTGCTGCTGAGCGACGACGAGATGGGCCCCGGGCTGATTTGGCTGCAATCGCTGGACGACCCGGGCGTCTGCTTTATTTTGCTGGACCCCGAGGAGATAGGGCTGGAGTATACCCCGGAGATAGGCGGGGACGTGGCGCAGATGCTGGAGATAGAGGAGGCGCCGGTGGTGCGCGTGATCGCGGTGGTGCCACAGGACTTCAAAAAGACCACGGTGAACCTGAAGAGCCCCATCATCATCAACCAGGGCAAAAAGTGGGCCGCACAGGTGATCCTGGACGCGGACTACCCCATCAAGCTGCCTCTTTTTGACGGAGGTGCTTAAAAACCATGCTGATACTGACAAGAAAGCCGGGCCAGGGGTTCACCGTGGGGGACGACATCGAGATCACCATCACCGAGATCTCGGGCGACAAGGTACGGGTGGGCATCAACGCCCCCAAAGAGGTGAAGATCCTGCGGCTGGAGCTGAGCGAGACCGTGGAGGAGAACCAGCAGGCGGCCAACAAGGCGGATGCCGGGGCGCTGCGCGCGCTGGCCGACGGCCTGAAAAAGCAGGAAGAGAATAAATAGAAAAAAGACGCCTCGGCGTCTTTTAGCTTTGATGTTGTGGGTCTTTTCCGGGCGGCGCGTCCGGGTCCAGATGTTCCAGCCGGGCGTTGTAGGCAGACAGGGCGATGAGGTTTTCCTCGCTGCTGCTCTCCACGGCGCACAGCAGCAGGGCGTCCTGCCGGCGCAAAAACACCTGCCGCCGCACCACCAGCGGCAGGTTTGCCAGGGTGAGGAAATCGACCTCGACGTTCAGCAGCAGCCGCTGGCCGGCTTCGAAAACAGCGGCGGTGCGCAGCTTGATGGCGTCAGGTGAGAGGTAGAGCAGTTCCATGGGCACGGCGGTGCCCTTGCGCGCGGCGGTGCGGTCGCTTGCCGGCTGCACGGTGGCGGGCAGGTGGGTGTTGGCCGCGAAGATCAGCCGCAAAAAAGCCACCTGCTCGGCGTTTACCCGCACGATGCGCAGCAGGGACGGAGACGAGAGGTACACCTCGCCGGCGAAGCTGTCGGTGGTGGTGTTGCCGGTGATCCAGTGGACGACGGCACGGGTGCCCAGCGGGACGAGCGGCACGAACTCCCCCACAAAGTCGACGGCGGCATCGTCTGCCACCACGTGGGCCGTGCCGAACTCGCGCACCTGGTTGTAGTCCGTTTCAAGCAGGGCGGGGAACGGAAGATATTCCATAAAGATGAAACTCCTTGGATGACAAAAACGATGCACGAACACAGCAAGCGAGGGATGCCAACATGGATACGATCGCAGAGATATGCCGGCTGATGGAGGCCAAAAAAGAGCGCTTTTTCGAGTATGAAAAGGCCACGCTGGCCATGCTGGAATGTGGGCCGGACGATGTGGAACATTATATCACACAGCGCGGAGAATTGGCAATTGAGATAGACGCGCTGACCGAGCAGATAGCCCGCCTGGCCAGCGAAGAGCCGGCCGCCGAGCTGCTGGTGGCCGCGGCGGCGGGCAGGGCCGAGTTCGCCCAGCTGCCGCCGGAGTACCACTGTGTGTTCTACGAGGCACAGAGCGTGCAGAGTGTGGCCAACCGCATCCGGGAGACGGAAAAGCAGGTGCTGGCCCGGCTGAACATGTTCAAGGACGAGGCGCTGGCCAATATCCGCCAAAACCAGAACCTGCCGAAGATCAAAAAATACCTCACCGACTTGAGCGGCAAGAACGCGCAGGGCAGCCTCACCGACGAAAAAGCATAGGGCGTTTGCAGGGTCATGCAAAAGCCGGTGAAAAAGCGATTTTTAACCGAAACGGGCAGGCGAAAAGCTAAATATTTGGCCCGGCCGGCCGAATATATAGTTAGTGCAATCGGCAACTTGAGAGGGCAAGTGGGCCTGCCCGGAACATAACGTGTGTGTTA
>JBFXKS010000207.1:0-3755 GCA_050173515.1 Oscillospiraceae bacterium
GTTGGGTGTTATCACCACATACATTGAGCCCGGCAGCCCTTGGGAGAACGGATACTGCGAAAGTTTCAACGCCCGTATGCGGGATGAATTTCTAAATGGCGAACTGTTCGGAAACATGTATGAAGCACAGGTTCTGACGGCCAGGTGGGTTCGGTATTACAACGAGGTACGACCTCACAGCGCACTCGGCGGAAGGCCCCCGGCGCCACAAAGCATCGTGCCGATGTCGGCCTGAGAACGACCAAGCGGCAACCTCCGTTTCGCTACGCGCCACTTCGGTTGCCGCTCAGGGAATGGTTCTGCACTAACATTGTGATTGGTACAAAAATTGGGGGCAGCTCAGGGGCAACTGGATAGGCGGCTCGACGGAGTATTTTTTGGAGGAGAGCGGCGGCCAGGTGACGGGCGACAAGCTGGACGTGTTGCCGCTGGACTTTGACACCTACAAGCTGGAGACCTACGATGTGGGCAGCATTGCCAACATCACGTGCGACGCCTACCCCAACGGGTTCTCCATCGTGATCTTGCCGTTCGACAGCGCCATCCACCAGGAGTATGCGAAAAACGCGGCGGGGTATGAAGATATTTTCATGAAGAACATTCTGGGCTGGGTGGCCGGGCTGAACCTGGAGCGCACCGACCAGACGCCGATAGCCGTGAACGGCCAGACGGGCGAGGTGTTCCCCGACAAGGCCGTGGCGCTGCACATCGGCCTGCCGGAGGACAAGACGGTGGCGCTGAACATCATCAACATCTTTTCACCCGACGAGGATGGCCCGCTGCTGCAGTTCCCGGATGAGGGCTTTTCGGTGCGCACCGCACTGGTGGACGGAAAAGAGGTGGTGTTTGCAGACTATATTGCACAGAACAACATCGACACGCAGCTGCCCATCATCGGCGACTATTCGGGCGCGGGCATCAATGTGTCCATCAAAGAGATAGAGGGCGATGTGGTGAAACTGTACGCGCCGGTGTTCACAGACATCGAGTACCGGATGGCCAAACGCATCGACAACTATGCACAGGCCTTCCACGCGCGCATAGAGGAGATAAAGGATGCCAACGCGGTGTTTGCCTGCAACTGCATTTTGAATTTCCTGTATGGCGAGCTGGAGGGCAAGGACCTGGGCGCTTTTTACGGGCCCATCACCTTTGGTGAGGTGGCCTTCCAGCTGGTGAACCAGACTTTGGTGTATGTGCAGGTGATGTGACGCCGAAGCGGCAAGGCCGCGAGGCCGCCAAAGCGCATAAAATCCACCGTTCATGGGCGAACGGTGGGTTTTTGTATGGCCGCTTTCCGGCCGCGGCCCTGTGTGGCCGGCGCCGAATGCAACGGATGGCCTGATTTTCACCGGCAAAACCGGCCGGGCCGCCCGCTATTTTACTATAGCACATCCCGGGAAACGGCGCAATTTCGCCTGCGGCACTGTGCGCGGTGCGCGAGGGGCGTTTGGGGAGAAGTTTTTTCACGCCTGTACTTTCTTTATCGGGTGCGGCATGCTATAATATTGCATCTGTTTGGGCCGTCAAGGGCGTGGGGCTTTGCCTGCCCCCGCGTGACGGCATGCAAGGCCCCCTGCCCTGCCCGGGCACAACAACACGTGGGAGGTGGACGTGTGCGAAAGCCTTTTTCGTGGCTGACGAGCCGCCTGAACCGGTGGGACGATATCTGCACCGACGAGAACGCGCGGCTGCGCACGAACAATATCTTTGCCACCATGCTGGTCTCTTTCATCAGCCTGTTCATGCTGGTTTTGAACCTGCTTCAGGGCAACGGCTTCATGGCGGGTGCCCTGGCGGTGATGGTGCTGCTGTATGGCAGCCTGTTTATCATGCAGCTGTTCAACCCGGGCTACCGGCGGTGGGCCGCCTGGGTGTTCGGGCTGACGGCGCTGGCCATGTGCATCTTCCTGCTGTACTGGGGCGGGCCAAACGGGTACAGCTTTTTATGGGTGTTCATCGTGCCCAACATCACGGTGATGTCTGTGCCGCTGAAAGATAGCCTGGTGTTCAACGCCATCTGGCTGGGTTCGATAACGGTGCTGCTGAACAGCCCGCTGCGCCACCTGCTGCAGTACCACTACAGCGACGACTTTCGCATTTTGCTGCCGGTGGCGCTGCTGTTTGTCATTGGTTGCACGTATTTGGCCGAGATGGTGCGCACCCGCACGCAGAACCGCCTGCAGGAGACCGCCCGGCAGCTGCGGGCCTTCGCCTTTGTGGACCCGTTGACCGGCGCCTACAACCGGCACGCGCTCACCTCCCACTTTGGCGACGCCAACGTGGCGCCGGGCAAGGGGCTGTCGTTCTCGGTGATAGACCTGGACCACTTCAAGGACGTGAACGACACCTATGGCCACCTGGTGGGCGACGCGCTGCTGCAGCATGTGGTGGCGTGTATCAACCGGGTGATCCCCTCCAACGCGCATTTGTACCGCTGGGGCGGCGAGGAGTTCTTGCTGGTGCTGAAAACCGACGACCTGCAGGAAGCCGCGCAGGTGTGGGAGGCCATTCGAAAGCTGGTGGAGGCGAGCCCGATGGAGTGCACAGCCGGACACGTGAGCATGACCTTGAGCATCGGCGGGCTGTGCACCACGCAGGACGACAGCATCCACCAGTGCATCAAAACAGCCGACGAGCGGCTGTACCACGCCAAGCGCAGCGGGCGCAACCGCGTGGTGTATGCCGACGCCTGAGCGCGCGGCAGGCGGCAACTGGACAGGCCGGCGGCTTTTCGGCCTGTTTTTGCATGTGGCCGGCAGAACGGGTGGCGATGTGCTCTCTAAAACAGGCAAAAAAAGAGAGGGCCCGCCCGCCGGGATGTGATAGGATTTGAGGCAAGGGGAGGATGGGATGGACTGGCTGGGGCAACTGAATGACGCATTGGCCTACATCGAAGCGCATTTGGACGGGGAGATAGACCCCCGGCAGGTGGCAAAGCTGGCCGGTTGCTCCGGGTTTCACTTCCAGCGCATGTTCTCCTACATGGCGCAGACGACATTGGCGGAGTACATTCGGCGCCGGCGCATGACGAAGGCCGCACTCGAGCTTCGGAACAGCACCGAGCGGGTGATTGACATTGCGCTGCGCTATGGATACGACTCTCCCACCGCGTTCAACCGCGCGTTCCGCAGCGTGCACGGCGTTGCGCCGTCGGCGGCGCGGCAGGAGGGCATCCGGCTGAAAGCGTACCAGCCCATCAGCTTCAAATTGACCATACGAGGTGACGAAGAGATGAACTACCGTATCGAGAAGAAGGACGCATTCCGCGTGGTGGGCGTAAAACTGGAGTGCCCATGGACGCCGGAAAAACAGGAGGGATTTGCAGAAGTGCCCAAGTTCTGGGCAAAACACGGGCAGGCGGGCACCATCCCGAAGCTGTGCGAAGTGATGGACGGGGACCCCATGGGGGTGCTGGGCGTGAGTGTGGGCGACTGGCAGACGGCCGGAAATTTCGACTATTACATTGCGGTGGCCAGCACACAGCCGACGCCAGCGGGCATGTTCAGCTATGAGGTGCCCGCGTGCACCTGGGCTATTTTTGAGTGCCGGGGCGCGATGCCGGAGGCCATCCAAACGATGCAGCAGCGTATTATGACGGAATGGTTCCCAAGCAGCGGCTACCAGTATGCCGACGCCCCCGACATCGAGCAGTATACGGAAGGCGACCAAAGCAGCGAGGACTATCTGTGCTACATTTGGGTGCCCGTGCAAAAATAGCGGCCGGCCGCCAGCGGCAGACGCCTGAAACACGC
>JBFXKS010000208.1:0-3717 GCA_050173515.1 Oscillospiraceae bacterium
AGGGCTGGAGCACTGCCGGCAAAGGCATGGTGCTGTCCGAGGTCATCCTCACGCTGGACCCGCGCAATTTCTCTGCCAAAAACACGCTGGCGCCCACCGCCGAAGAAAAACGCAAACCCTTTTTGTGGCGCCATTGGCTCAGCGTCCCGCCCGAGGGCCTGTTCTCCATCTACGACCGCAGCTGGTACCCCGAGGCCAGCGTGGACCGGGCCGAAAAGCGCATCTCGGCCACCACGGCCTTTAGCCGCATGGACGCCATCAATATGTTCGAGCGGCAGATGGCCGACAACGGCACCCTCATCGTCAAGTTCTTTTTGCACATCAGCCAGAAGGAGCAAAAAAAGCGGCTGGACAAGCTGGCCGGCAAAAAAGCCACCGCCTGGCGCGTGGACAAAAAGGACTACAAAAACAACAAAAACTACGACCGGCTCTACCGCTGCTACGACGAGATGCTCACCCGCACCCACACCGACCATGCCCCCTGGCACCTGGTGCCCGCGCACGACAGCCGCACCGCTTTGGCCCAAATCTACGGCACGCTGGTCACCTCCATCGAGGCCGCGCTGGCCGCCCGGGCCGAAAAGGCCGCCGCGCCCGCGCAGCCTGCCGGTGCGCCGCTCTCCTCGGGCAGCTTCACGCTGGTGCAGCGCCCGGCGCTGGAAGAGGTGTTTTTGGGGCAGGCGCTGGAGCGCGAGGAATACAAAAAGCGCCTGCGCGCCGGGCAAAAAAAGCTGAAAAAGCTGCACAACGCCATCTACCTGAAAAAGATACCGGTCGTCATCGCCTACGAGGGCTGGGACGCCGCCGGCAAAGGCGGCAACATCAAGCGCCTCACCGCCGCGCTGGACCCGCGCGGCTACGAGGTGGTGCCCATTGCCGCGCCCACACCGCCGGAAAAAGCCCGCCAGCACCTGTGGCGCTTTTGGGAGAACCTGCCCAAGGACGGGCACATCACGCTGTTCGACCGCACGTGGTATGGCCGCGTGCTGGTGGAACGCATCGAGGGCTTTGCCAGCGAGGACGCCTGGCGCCGCGCCTACCGCGAGCTGAACGAGTTCGAGGCCGAGCTGGCCCACTGGGGCGCCATCATCCTCAAGTTCTGGCTGCACATAGACAAAGACGAGCAGCTGCGCCGCTTCGAGGCCCGCCAAAACACCCCGGAAAAGCAGTGGAAGATCACCGACGAGGACTGGCGCAACCGCGAGAAATGGGACCAGTATCAAACGGCGGTGGACGACATGGTGCGCCTCACCAGCACCAGCTTTGCCCCGTGGACCATCGTCGAGAGCCAGAACAAGCGCTATGGCCGCCTCAAAACCATCGAGACCCTCATCGAGGCCATCGAGGCCCGCCTGTAGTCCCATAGAAAAAGCGGACGAGAGGCAGCTGGCCTCTCGTCCGCTGTTTGTCGCCTTCATCGCGCGGCCCCTTCTGCCACTTCGCGGTAGTTTGGGCTGGACGCCGCCGTGCACAGCCCGCCGCAGCTTTCCGCGCCCGCGGCCAGCAGCGCCTTGGCGCACTCGTTCAGCGTGGCCCCGGTGGTGAACACGTCGTCCACCAGCAGCAGGCGCTTTCCGGCCACCCTTTCCGCCTGCGCCGCAAACGCCCCTTTCAGGTTGGCCAGGCGGCCCTGCCGGTCCAGGCTCATCTGCCGCTCGGTTGGCCGCGTTTTTTTCAGGGCATCCTCCAGGCAAGGCAGGCCTACTTGCCCTGCCAGCGCCCGCGCCATCAGCACACACTGGTTGTAGCCGCGCTTTTTCTCGGCCTTTGGGTGCATGGGCACCGGCACCAGCGCGTCATAGGCGCCGTGCAGCGCCTCCCGCCCAAAGCGTTCGGCCAGTTTTTCCGCCAGCGGCACAGCCAGCTCGGGCTCGTCCTCATACTTCATGCGGATGATCATCCCGCGCACCGGCTCGGCATAGGTGTAGCAGGCCCACACGCCGCCCAGCACAAAGGGCTCGCCGCCCAGATCCCACACGGCCAGTGGCCCGCCGGGCAGCAAAATGGCCTCCCTGCTCGTTTCACAGCCGCACGGCGTCGCCGAAAACCCCAGCACCTTGCCGCAAAACGGGCAGCGCCTCGGGAAAAGCAGATCCAGCGCAAACCGCCCCACATCCCGCGCCCTCACAGCAGTTCCTCGTCTTTCAAGAACGCCGCAAAGCAGGAATAGCGCTGGTTTTTGCGCCCTGCGCGCACCATGTTCTCCAAAATCTGCTCCTCGCCCACCAAAATGCACAGCTGCTTGGCCCGCGTGACGCCGGTGTACAGCAGGTTGCGGTACTGCAGGCGCGCCGGCACCTCGGAAAGCGGGATGATCACCGCCTCGAACTCGCTGCCCTGGCTCTTGTGGATGGTGACCGCGTAGGCCAGCTCCAGCTCGTGCAGCTCGTCCATGCCGTAGGTCACGCGCCGGTCCTCATAGCGCACCACCATCTGGTTCATGGCGGCATCCAGCGCCTCTATGCGCCCGATGTCCCCGTTGAACACCCCGGCGCCCGGCTCTCCATCATCGCGCACAAAGGGCAAATCGTAGTTGTTCTTCACCTGCATCACCTTGTCGCCCAACCGAAAGCTCTGCTCGAAGCGCCGCAGTTCCGGCTTTTCGGGCCCCGGCGGGTTCAGCGCCTGCTGCAGCCGCTCGTTCAGGTGCTCCACGCCCAGCGGGCCCTTGCGCCCGGGGCACAGCACCTGGATGTCACTGAACGGCGAAAACCCGAAGCTGGCGGGCAAGCGCTCGGCCGCCAGTGCGCCCACCATCTGCTGGCAGGCCGAGCCCACCGCATGCAAAAAGAAATAGTCGTCCTCTTTTTCGCCCTTCTGGGGCATCTGGCCCTCGATGATGCGATGGGCGTTTTTCACGATGAGGCTGGCCGCCGCCTGCCGGAAAATCTCCGTCAAGGCCACCACCGGCACCACGCCGGACTCGATGATGCCCTTCAGCACATTGCCCGGCCCCACGCTGGGCAGCTGGTCGGCGTCGCCCACCATCACCAGCCGGCACCCCGGCCGCAGCGCCAGCAGCAGGCTCTCGAACAAAAAGGTGTCCACCATGCTCATCTCGTCCACGATCAGCACGTCGCACCGCAAAGGGTTCTTGTTGTTCCGCTTGAAGCGCGGAAACTCCTCGCCGCCGCTGAAATCCACCTCCAAAAGCCGATGGATGGTGGCCGCCTTGCGCCCGGTCAATTCGCTCATGCGCTTGGCCGCGCGCCCGGTGGGCGCCGCCAGCAGCACGCGCTCGGCCTGCTGCTCGTACAGCGCGATGATCGCGTTGATGGCGGTGGTCTTGCCGGTGCCCGGCCCGCCGGTGATGACCACCGCGCCCTGGCACAGCGCCTGCAATATGGCCTCTTTTTGCAGCGGCGCATACCGGATGCCCAGCACCGCCTCGCGCCCGGCTATCCACTCCTCCGCCTGCTGGGGCGGCTTGGTTCCCAGCGACGCCATCTCGCGCACACGCAGCGCAGCGCCCATCTCTGCGCGAAAGGGCTCGGCCAGATACACATAGGCCGCGCCGCCATAGCACACCTCATACACCTCGCCCACCTCGGCGCAGGCGGCCAGCTCCAGCTCGGCGTCCTCGGGCGCTATGGCAAAAAACGAGCACGCTGTTTGCAGCAGCTTTTCCTGCGGCAGGCAGGTGTGCCCGTTGCCCAGGTTGTGCCGCAGTGTATATTGCAGCGCCGCGCGCACCCGCATGCGGGCGTCCGGCGGCAG
>JBFXKS010000209.1:0-3707 GCA_050173515.1 Oscillospiraceae bacterium
CGGTGGCCAGCTCGGCCTGGCGGCCGGCCACCTCTTCAGTGGGCAGCCCGCACAGGCGGGCCATCTCGCCGATGTGCGGCGTGAGCACCACTTCACCGCCTGCGTAGGTCCAGTCCGGCGCGCGGGGGGTGTGCCGGGCCAGCGCGTTCAGGGCGTCGGCGTCCAGCACCAGGCCACTGGCGCCCTGCTGCAGCAGGCCGGTGATGAGGCGTGCGGTGTCGGGGGTGTCTGAGAGGCCGCAACCGGCCAACAGGGCGGTGTGCCCGGCCTGCAGCAGGCTGGGAAGGGCGGCCTCGGAGAGGCCGCCGAGGGCGTTTTCGGCCGCGGGCGAAAAAATGCAGCAGGGCGTGTGGGCGGCCACGGCGGCGCACACCGGCTCGATGGCCACCAGCCGCACGATGCCCACGCCGCTGCGCAAGGCCCCCAGCACGGCCAGCGCGGCGGCGCCCCGGTAGTGCCGGCTGCCCGCGGCGATATTCAGCGTGCCGAAGGTGCCCTTGTGGGCGGTGGGCTGGCGCTGGGGCAACTGCTGCTCCACCCACCGGGCAGTCAACTGGACGGCCATGCGATCCCCGCTTTCTTTTTTTCAAGTATAGCATATTCCGGCGGCGTTGTGGCGGCAAAAAAGCGGCGGAACGGCGGATGCAGCCGGGTTTTTTGGGAAAACTGGCAATAACTGTCAAAAAGCGCGCGGGCTGGGGGCAAATCTTTTACGGTTTTGTCAATGTTATCAGAACCACACATGACGTATAATGGTACAAAATGGGAATGCAGATTGAAGGAGAGACGGCCTTTTGTGGAAATTGGAAAACCGCGAAGCTTTTAAGGCGGTGGTGGAAGACATTTTGCAGGACCCGGCCGTGCAGGCGCTGGGCGAGATGGAGCAGCACAGCAAGACCTGTAGCCGGCTGGATCATTCGGTGTATGTGGCTTATTTGAGCTTTTTGTTCTGCCGGCGCTTTGGGCTGGACCATGTGGCGGCCGCGCGTGCGGGCCTTTTGCACGACTTCTTTTTTGAGGGCAAGGGCGACGGCGTGCGCCGGCTGTGGCAGCACCCGCATGCGGCGCTGGAAAACGCCGAAGAGCGGTATGATCTGTCGGATTTGGAGCGGGACATCATTGTGAAGCACATGTGGCCGCTGACGCGCCCGCTGCCCCGGCACAGGGAGTCCTTTGTGGTGAGCCTGGCCGACAAGCTGTGCGCGGTGATGGAGATGAGCCGGTTGCACCGGGTGTTCCGGGTGCAGCGGCACCTGGCGCCGGCCGCGGTGGCGGCCTAGGGCCCATGGCGGCGGCAAGCCGCGCAGAAAGAGAACGAAAAGGTTGCAACCGGCCGGGCGTGTGCCCGGTGGGCGGCAACCTTTTTTAGTGGCGGCATTTTGTGGAGGCAGGCGGGGCTCTGCCGCGCACTAGAGGTACTGCCGGAACCAGCGGATGATCTCTTCCAGGCGGCGCAGGCGGCTGCGCGGCTTGCCGCTGCGGCTGAGCTCGTGGTTTTCGCCACGGAACAGGCACAGCCGGGTGGGCACCCCGGCCAGCTGCAGCGCGGTGTACAGCTGCAGCGCCTCGCCCCAGGGGCAACGGTGGTCTTGCTGGCTGTGGATAAAAAGTGTGGGTGTGGCCACGCAGTTTGCGTATTTGAGCGGGCTTTGGGCCCACACGGCGGCGGGGTCTTGCAGAGGGTCGGCGGCGCAGTAATCCGGCGCGAAGAGGTGGCCGATGTCGGAGGTGAGGGCCATGCTGCCCCAGCTTGAAATGCCGCGCTGGGAGACGGCGGCGGCAAAGCGGCGGGTGTGGCCGATGATCCAGTTCACCATGAAGCCGCCGTAGGAGCCGCCGGCCACGCCCAGGCGCCCGGGGTCTATCCAGCTGTGCTGGGCCAGTGCAGCGTCAACAAAGGCCATCAGGTCGTCGTAGTCCACCGTGCCCAGGCGCCCGCGGATGTCGGCGAAGGCGTCGCCGCGGCCGTCGCTGCCGGTGGGGTTGCAGCACAGCACCGCAAAGCCCTGTGCCGCCAGATACTGCATCTCGTGGAAGGCCACCGTGCCGTAGACGGCCTTGGGCCCGCCGTGGATATACAAGATGGCCGCGCAGCGCGTGCCCTCGGTGAGCGCCGGCGGCCGCAGCACCCAGCCGGAGATCTGCACGCCCGCCGGGTTGGCAAAGCACAGCGGCCGGGGCGCCTCCAGGTGGAAGGCGGCCTGCACGCGGCGGTTCAGCGCGGTGCAGGGCGTCTCGCCGCCGGTGGCGTCCACGGCGTAGAGCTCGGGGCCAAAAAGTCCGCGCATGGCGGTAACGAAACAGCCGTTTTCGCCGGGGGCCAGCTCGAACACGGCGCCGGGCGCGGTGGAGAGGCAGGTGGTGTGGCCGGTGGTGGCATCCGTGCGCATCAATGCGCTGGCGTCGCCCACGGTGGCCACCCAGTGGAGCTGGCCGCCTTGCACAAAGGGCTGTGGCGGGGCGGGCATGGAAAGGTCGGTGCCCACCGAGCAGGTGCAGTCGTACCGGCCACTGGTGTCCAGCGGGGTGACGTGCCCGGCCTGCCAGCGGTAGAGGCCGGGGTTTTGGTTGAGGCCGTGGCGGGCCATGTCGCTGCCGAAAAAGACGGCCGCGTCGTCGCTGAGGGGCACACAGGCGTCATAGCGGAAATCGTTTTCAAAGCCGATGGCCTCGGCTTGCAGGGTGGCAGTGTTCAGCCGGAAGAGCCGGCCGGTGGCCGGCCGCACGGTGGCGTAGCGCTGGGCGATGAAAAAAGCGCTGCGCCCCGAGGGGGACAGCCGCAGTGCCTCCACGCCGGTCTCTTCGTCTGTGAGCGGGCGCAGCCGCCCTTTTTCCCACAGATACAGGCGGCTGCGCTTCGCGCTGGTGAAGCCGGCGCCGTTGGCCCAGACAGGCGCCTCGCACATCACCTCGACATCGGCGGCCTTTTGCAGCAGGGCCGCGGCCTTGCCGGGGTCGTTTTGGGCTGCGGCCAGCGCGGCATCCACAGCCGCGCTCCAGGCGGCCACCACCAGCAAACGCCCGTCGGGCAAAAAGGCCAGATCCTCCACGTCGACGTCCAGCCGCAAAAAGGGCTGGATGTCATCGGGCCGGGAGATGCGCAGGCTTTGCAGCACGGTGCACGGCAGGCCCTTTTTACGCAGGGCCTTGTCTGCCCGGGTGCCTGGCGTGGCAAAGACGATGCGATCTGGCCCGTGCCACCAAAAGGCGCCCACCTCGCCGCGGGCCGCGGTGGGGCGGGCCTGGCCGTTTTGGTACAGCCACAGCGCGCTGTCGTAGCGGTTTTGCTTCAGGTTGGCGCGGCGCACAAGAAAGGCGGCGCAGCCGCGGCCGTTTGTGCGCAGGTGGCGGATGAAACGGTAGTGCCTGAAATGGTCGATGGCGACCGGCTGCACGGCGCCGCCTCCTTTCGTCGATAGCGGGCTAGCCCAGCGCCACGTCCAAAATCATCATGATGAGAAAGCCCGCCAGCGCTCCCAGCGTGCCGCTGTTGGAATGCTCGCCCAGATGTGCCTCGGGAATGAGCTCCTCGATGACCACATACATCATGGCGCCGGCGGCAAAAGACAAAAACCAGGGCATGAGCGGCGCGATGCCCCCGGCCACCAGCACCGCCAAAATGCCTCCGATGGGCTCCACCAGGCCGGACAGCGCGCCGTAGGCAAAGGCGTTGGGGTTGGAGAAGCCGTCTTTTTTCAGCGGCAGGG
>JBFXKS010000210.1:0-3648 GCA_050173515.1 Oscillospiraceae bacterium
GATGATATTGCTGCCGGGGCCGTACAGCTTGTGCCGTTTTTGGCCTCCAGCGCATCGATGCGCAGCATGTCGTGCCCAAAGCGGATCTGTTTTTTCAGCTGGCGGTAGAGCGCCTGCACGCTGGCGGCCTTCAGTGCCACCGGCTTGCCGAACAGCGCGTGCAGTGTTTGCTCTGCGGTGGCCAGGGTGCTTTGCAGCACCCGGCTGTCGGCATTCAGGCCCGCCAGGTCTATCACGTAGCTCAACACCGCCCAGTAGAACAGCTGTTCCTGGTTTTCGTGGGTGAAGGTGGCCAGCGTGGAGAGGATGCACACCCGGTTGCTGCCAAAGCGTTTCAGCGCCGGGCGGGGTATCTTCACGATCATCAGCTCGCCGTCCACGGCGTCCTCTTTCACGCCACAGGCGAACTTCAGGCCCACCATGGGGTTGCTGGAAAAGTCCAAAAGGCGGGTGGGCAGCGAGTAGTGCTGCACCTTGGTCAGCTTTTCAAAGGTGGTGGGGCAGTCGGTGAACACCTCCGGCTTTTTGGAGATGACGTCGAACAGCAGCTCGCTTTCGTTTTCGCGCCAGCCGGCGCGGCGGTACAGCGAGGGCGCATAGCTGTAGGCCAGCGTGCTCTGCCCGCGGAAAAACAGCCGGCTGTTCCCGGTGTCGTCCTCCAGTTGTGCCGGGCCTATCTCGTCCAGAAAATCGATGAAGCCCGAACGCTTTTTAACGATGGTGCGCACCTGGAAAGTGGCGCCACGCGTCAGGTAGGCCCCGCCGGCGTCGTCTGGCACCACCGTGTAATGGCTGCCCAGCCCGGTTTTCAAAAAAGCCGTCACCTCGTGGAAGGTGTTGGTGAGGTACTGGTTCGAGGCCTGTGCCAGCCGGATGATCTGCGCGAGGGAGGCGCCGTCGCACTCGTCGGGGTTTTTCGTACAGTAGTAGAAGGCCAGCACCTCGCGCAGAAAGTCATGGTCGCCGGGCGCAAGCAGGGCCTCGGCCTGCTGCAGCAGGGCGTAGGCCGAGGAGAACTGCCGCCGCGCGCCATGGCTGAAAAAGCCGGGCGCGCAGGGGTTGAAGTCCTGCGAGGGGCGGCTCTCGAAAAAGTCGTGATGGCCGGCGCCCATGCTGTGCACCAAAATGCCCCAGAACAGGTTCAGTGCCTGCTCGAAGCCGGCGACGCCGCAAAAGACGATGTCGTCGCGGCCAAAGTCCTTGTAGCCGATGGACACGGCGGGCACCTTTTTAGAGCGCTTCATCAGTGCGGGCAGTAGCGCTTGGCAGATATGGTCCAAAACCGGCTTCGGTGGCATGGGCAACCCCTCCCTTTACAGCAAGGCGTGAAGTGAAGGCCAATATACAAAACCGGGCGCGGCGTCTGCCGGCGCCCGGGCCATGCAACAGGGTCCTCTATGTCTCTAGCGGCCGCTCTTCGGGGGCTCGTCGTCCTCGGCCAGGCTGTTGTACCATTTCACCGCCGCGATGTACGCGTCGTTGATCTGCCGGTCGGTGAGGCCGTTGTCCCGGGCAAAGCGGGTCACCTCGTCCCAGTTGGCGTACTCGTAGTTGCTGAACAGCGAGACGAGGTCGGAGTGCGGGCCGGTGTTGGTCAGCAGCGAGGCGCTGATCTCGTCGGCCACCGGTATCTCGGCCAGCACCTCTTCTTTGGTTTTCTCCAGCGCGATGTGCAGCAGCGAGAACATGCCCACCAAAAACACGTGGCGCGCGTCGCGCCGGGGCATGAAGTGCGGCGCCAGCTGCTCGGCGAACTGCGCGCGGATGAGCGACATGCGCACCAGCTCCAGCGGTTTGTCGGACGCGATGCCCCGCAGCGCCAGCATGGCGATCCACTTTTTCAGGCTCTCTTCGCCCAGATAGGCCACCGCCATGTCGATGGACGAGATCTTGTTGCGCAGGCCCAGCGCCGCCGAGTTCAGCAGCCGCAGCAGCTTGTAGCTCAGTGCCACGTCCGAGGCGATGACCGCGCTGATCTCCCTGAAGTCCACATAGTCGTCGGTGCTGGTCAGCTTCAAAAGGCGGATGTAGTTGATCTTCATCGGGTCGATGTCCTTGGTCTTTTTCACCACCACCGGCTCGCTGAAGAAGAAGCCCTGGAACAGCTTGTAGCCGCGGCGCTTGGCGTCTTCAAAGGCGGAGTCGGTGTCGACCCCGGTGGCCACGAACCACTTGTCCGGGTGCTTTGCGATGAAGCTTTTCTGCTCGAAACCGTCCACCTGCCCCGGCTCGAACTTGCAGTAGGTGGCCAGGGCCATCAAAGCGGGCGTGGCGTTGGCGGGCGTCAGGCCGGTGAGCGCCAGCTTGTAGCCGTGCTGCCGCAGCTCGGCATATTTTTGCATCTGCTTGTCGGTGTGGGTGTCCCCGGCCGGTATCTGCACGATGAATTTTTCGCGCGGCAGGTTGTTCAGCACCGTTTTGCTCAGCAGCTGGTTGGTGAAAGAGATGAAATAGCGGGCCTCGCTCTGCATCTCGCCCAGGCCCAGCGCGTCCATGGTGCGGTCGAAATCGCTCAGGTTCAGCGCGTCCTCGCCCTCCATGCCCTCGTTGCCGCGGTCTATCAGCTCGTAGCCGTAGGTGCGGCCCAGGTGCGTCAAGATGGGCTGGATGTTGATATACAGATCGCGGAACTTCTTGGCGGTGTCGTAGTGGTCCTCAAAGAACACCAGCTTGTTGCGCCCGCTGGTTTTGGCCTGGTACAAGGCGATGTCCGCCTTGCGCAAAAGCTCGGAGGCGTTGGTGCCGTGTTTTGGAAACAGCGCCACACCCATGCTGATGGTGCAGGCGATCTCGATGTTGGGCATGGTGTAGGACAGAAAGGCCCCCTGCAGCACCTGGGCGTAAAAGCCGCGGCACTCCTCTTCGGTGGCGTGGCGCCCGGCCTTGTCCACGTACATCAGCACAAACTCGTCGCCGCCCAGGCGGTAGATGTGCCCGGAAAAGGCCGCGTCGCTGCTCAAATGCTCGGTCAGGCGGCGCAGCATCACGTCGCCGGTGTTGTGGCCGTAGGTGTCGTTCACGCTCTTGAAGTTGTCCAGATCGAAAATGGCCACGATGCCGGCCACGCGGTTGTTGTTGATGTCCTCGGCGAGGGCCTCGAAGTCCTCTTTGAACTTCTGGCGGTTGGGCACGCCGGTCAGCTGGTCGATATAGGCCAGGTTGTACAGCTTTTTCTGCCCGCTGCGCTCCTCGGTGACGTCCCGCAAAAACAGGAAGGTGGCCGGCTTGCCGTCCACCCATTGGGCCACGTGGCAAGTGGCGGAAAAAATGTGCCCGTTTTTGTCCCGCACGTCGAAGGGCTCCGGCTCTTTGTTCTCCTCGGGCTCCAGGTTGGGGCAGTGGTCGCACAGCTCGGGGAACACCTCGGTGTAGCCGGCCTTGCAGCCGGCCACCTCGCCCAGCTGGCCCTTCACGCGGGCCTGTGCCGCCGTGTTCATAAACAGCGTCTCGCAGGCTTTTCCGCGCACCACAAGCACATCGCTGTCCTGTGCGTCCAGGATGCCGCTCACCATCTGCTCCACTTGGTCCTGCTTGTGTTTGTTAAACATGCCTGCCCTCGTCACCATTTGCTTTGTGCCGCTCTTTTGCCGGGCATTTTTTGAAAATAGACAGCCCCGTATTCAGACTACCCTTCATTATACGTCCAAA
>JBFXKS010000211.1:0-3629 GCA_050173515.1 Oscillospiraceae bacterium
GCACGCCAGGTGTGGCCGCTGCGCCAGGGCAGCCAGAGCGTGGTGCACGCAGGCCTCGAGACAGACGAGGACCACAACCGGCTGTCGCTGGGGGAGATGTTCGAGGGCGGCGGGCTGCGCTTTTTGAACACGGGCGACGCCGAGAAACCCAACGAACGGGCGATGCTGGAAGCGGGCGCAGACGTGGCCGCCGACGTGTTTTTGGCGGCGCACCACGGCAGCCAAACCAGCAACAGCACGGCGTTCATCCAGGCGGTGGCGCCCGGGCTGGTGGTGGTGAGCTGCGAGAGCGGCAGCTATGGGCACCCGCACCGTGCGGCGCTAGAGGCCTATGCCGCGGTGGGCGCCACCGTGCTGCGCACAGACGAAGTGGGCAGCGTGGTGGTGAAGCCAAACGGTGAGGGCGGCATCGTGTATGCGGTGGAGAACGCGGCGTAGAGGAGGCCGGGGATGTATTTTTCGATAGACCGCTTTGAGGGCGAACGGGCGGTGCTGATGGGCGAGGACGGAAAGCCGCTGGAGGTGGGCCGCGCCATGCTGCCCGACGGCGCCAGGGCGGGCGACATGCTGTATTACCACAAAGGCAGGTTTGTGCTGGCGCCGGACAAGACCGGCGAGCGGCGCGAGCGCGTGGCCGACATGCTGGGTCAGCTGCTGCGCGGGCGGGAGGAAGAATAAAAGGCCGCCGGGCCCGGCGCGGCGCAAAAAGAGATGGACAAAGTGTAAAAGATGCCAGCAAACGATTGATTTTGCGAGACGCGGTGCTATAATACTGGCAGTGAAACAGCCGGTAAAGGAGGGTGCATATGAAAAAGTTTTTTCAGGAGTTCAAAGACTTTGCGCTGCGGGGCAATGTGATGGACCTGGCCGTGGGCGTCATTGTGGGCGCGGCGTTCCAGGCGGTGGTGAACTCGCTGGTCACCAACGTGCTGTCGCCGTTCATCGGCATTTTCACCGGGAAGAACTTTGACAACCTCTCGGTAGATATCTTCGGCGCCACGCTGACCTATGGGGCGTTCATCACCAGCCTCATCAACTTTATCATCATGGCGTTTGTGGTGTTTTTGCTGGTGAAGGGCATGAACCGCCTGGCCGGCAAAAAGGCGGACGCCCCCACCACAAAAAAATGCCCTTATTGCTTCACCGACATCCCCATAGAGGCCACGCGTTGCCCCAACTGCACGGCCGAGCTGCCCCCGGCCGCCGACGCCGGGCAGGTGCCCACAAAGGGCTAATGCCAACAAGATGAAAAGACCCCTGCACGCATATGGCGCGCAGGGGTCTTTTGGTGTGGTTTCAAGCAGTGGGCGTGGCAATCACGGCGTCGAGGGCCTCGTCGTAGCATTCCAGCCGCAGCGGGACGATGGCGCCTTGCCGTGCGCCGGGGCAGGCGGCCAGCACCGGGATGTAGCCGGGGGTGTAGCCGCTGAAGCGGCCGTCGCTGCGCTTTGCCTCCAGCAGCACGGGCAGGGTGCTGCCCAGCTGCTGCGTGATGAACCGGGCGCGCTGGGCGTCGGCCACGCCCTGCATCTCGGCGGCGCGGGCGGCCTTTTCGCCACGGGGCACCTGGCCGGGGAACGTGGCGGCGGCGGTGCCGCTGCGCGCCGAAAAAGGAAAGACGTGCACCTTCAAAAAGCCGATGCCGCGTACGAAGGCGAGGCTCTCTTCAAAGTGGGCGCGGCTCTCGCCCGGGAAGCCGACGATGACGTCGGTGGTGAGGCTGGCCGCGGGCAGCGCCGTGCGCAGCTTTTGGGCGGCGGCGGCATACTGGGCGGTGGTGTAGGGCCGGCGCATGGCGCCCAGGGTGGCGTCGCAGCCGCTTTGCAGGCTGAGGTGGAACTGGGGGCACAGCTTTTCCACCGCGGCAAAGCGGGCGATCTGCGCATCGGTGACGAGGTGCGGGTCCAGCGAGGACAGCCGGATGCGCGAGATGCCGGGCACGGCGGCGGCGTCCTCCACCACGTCGGCGAGGTCGGCGCCGGTGTCCTGCCCGTAGCTGGGCAGGTTGATGCCGGTGAAGACCACCTCGGCGCAGCCGGCCTTGGCAAGGGCGCGCAGCTCCTCGGTGATGTGGGCGCGGGCGCGGCTGCGCACCGGGCCGCGCGCGGCGGGCACGATGCAGTAGGCGCAGCGGCCGTTGCAGCCGTCCTGTATCTTCATAAAGGCGCGGGTGCGGTGGGCCGGGTAGGCCGGGGGCAGCGTCTCGAAGGCGCGGTGGCTTTCAGCCGGCGAGATGTCCACCACCGGAAGTCCGGTGGCGCGGAATTCCTCGATGTACCCGGGCAGCTGCGCGCGGTGGGCTGTGCCGATGATGACGTCGGCGCCGGTGGCCAGGGCCTTCTGCGGGAAGGCCTGGGCAAAGCAGCCGGTGAGCACCAGCACGGCGCCGGGGTTCTGCCGCCGCGCCCGGCTGAGCCAGCGGCGGCTTTTGGCCTCGCCCTGGGCCGTCACAGTGCAGCTGTTCACCACAAAGACGTCGGCGGGGCCCGCGGGGCTTGCAATCTCGTGGCCGCCGGCGCGGAACAGCTGTTCCATCGCGGCGGTCTCGCTTTGGTTTACCTTGCAGCCCAGGGTGTAAAAGGCAATTTTCAAGCGGGGTGGCTCCTTCGCATAGATGATTTTCCATTATATAGAGCCGGCGGGCGAAATGCAACGCAAAGGGGGTTTGGCATGCCTTTTTTTGGGCCCGCTTTTGGTTGACTTATGCCTTACCTCTGGAGTAGAATAAAGGTACGGAAAGCGCGGCAGAAACAGAGCGGGGTGATGGGCTTTTGAGCGTGCGACTGGACACGAAGTATCTGGAACCCTTTGTGCGGGAAGATGAGGTGGACTTCATCTTCCCTGAGGTGGAGCGGGCCCACCGCCAGCTGGAGCAGCAGCGTGGGCCGGGCAGCGAGTACACCGGGTGGCTGAAGTTGCCACGCGACTATGACAAGGCGGAATTTGCGCGCATAAAAAATGCGGCGGCCAAAATTGCAGGGGACAGCGACGTGCTGGTGGTCATCGGGATCGGCGGCTCCTACCTGGGGGCGCGGGCGGTCATCGAGGCGGTCAAATCGGCGCAGCACAACCTGGCAAGCCATGGCCGGCCGCAAATTTTTTTCGCCGGGAACAGTGTGAGCCCGGCCGCGCTGAACGATGTGCTGGCACTGTGCGAGGGCAAAGAGGTGTCGGTGAACATCATATCGAAATCGGGCACCACCACCGAGCCGGCGGTGGCCTTCCGTGTTTTCAGGGACTATTTGGAAAAGCGATATGGCAAAGAAAAAGCAAAAGAGCGCATTTATGCAAGCACAGACCGCGCCCGTGGCACGCTGAAAGAGCTGGCCGACGGCGAGGGCTATGAAAGCTTTGTGGTGCCGGACGACGTGGGCGGCCGCTACAGTGTGCTGACGGCGGTGGGCCTTTTGCCGCTGGCCGTGGCCGGGGTGGACATCGACGCGCTGATGGCGGGCGCCGCCGAGGCCATGGATGCGCTGGCGGTGTGCAGCAAGGAGAACCACTGCTACCGCTGGGCCGCGCTGCGCAATATTCTGGCGCGCAAGGGCAAGAGTGTGGAGGTGCTGGCCTGCTACGAGCCGGACTTTGCCCTGATGTGCGAATGGTACAAGCAGTTGTTTGGCGAGAGC
>JBFXKS010000212.1:0-3615 GCA_050173515.1 Oscillospiraceae bacterium
CTTTGGCGTAGGCCGTGCGCTCATAGTCCTGCCCCAGCACATCCAGCATGGAGCTGCGCATCAGGCGCGTCACATAGGCCGTGGGGTACAGCGCCAGCGCAATGATGGGCAAGATGGAGCCGCCCGGCTGATCGCCCCGGGTGGGCAACACCGGCCACCACAGCCCAAAAGTCCACAGCAGCAGCACCGCCACCACAAACGACGGCAGGCTGGTGGCCCCGGTGGTCAACACCATGATCAGCTTGTCCAGCCAAGAGTCTCGCCGCAGCGCCGCCAAAGAGCCCAGCACGATGCCCAGCGCCAGCGCCACCACCGCCGCCGAGAGCCCCAGCCTGGCCGACACCTTGAAGCCGTCCAGCACCAGGCTTATCACGCTGCGCCCACGGTAATAGATCGACGTGCCGAAATCCAGCTTCAGGATATTGCCCAGATAGGTGATGTACTGTTCACCCAGCGGCTTGTCCAGGCCATACTTTGCCTCCAGCTCTGCAAACACCGCCGGCGGAATGGCCTTGGGCTTGTTGAACGGGCTGCTGGGCACCGCGTGCATCATGAAAAAGGTGATGGTGGTGATGATGAACAGCGTGACCACCGACAGCAGCAGCCGTTTTAATACATAGCGCAACATTTTTGTGCTCACGTCTGGCTTCCTCCCCTTTGCGGCCGGCCTTTGGTCAAAAAACAGAAAACAAATGGTTCCGATAATTTTCCTACATTATACACAATTTTTTTGCGGTTTTCCATTCGAAACCCGTTTTCCCGCACATTAATTTGCCAATCGATTAATTTTCTGTGGATAAAGCGGCTTTTTACTTGACGCTTTGCCCCGGCTGGCCCTATACTTGGAATATGTTGTTCCACTATTTATTCTTTGGGAGGAAACCAATGAAAAGCATACAGGAGATCAAAGCCCGTGAGATCATCGACAGCAGGGGCAACCCCACTGTTCAGGCAGACGTCGTCCTGTCGGGCGGCGCCTTTGGCATCGCGGCGGTGCCCAGCGGCGCCTCCACCGGCAAGTTTGAGGCGCTGGAGCTGCGCGACGGCGGCGAGCGCTACCTGGGCAAGGGCGTGCTGAAGGCCGTGGCGAACGTGAACGGGCCCATTGCCGAGCTGCTGGCCGGCAAGGACGCCGGCGACACCGCCGGCATCGACCGCGCCATGCTGGCCGCCGACGGCACCGAGAACAAGGCCAAGCTGGGCGCCAACGCCATTTTGGCGGTGAGCCTGGCGGCGGCCTGGGCGGCCTCCGCCGCCGACGGCATGTCCCTGTACGAAAAGATCGGCGGCAGCAGCGCCGTCACCCTGCCGGTGCCCATGATGAACATTTTGAACGGCGGGGCCCACGCCGGCAACAACGTGGACATCCAGGAGTTCATGGTGATGCCGGTGGGCGCGCCCAGCTTTAAAGAGGGCCTGCGCTGGTGCACCGAGGTGTACCATACGTTGGCCGGCCTGCTGAAAGCCGAGGGCCTGGCCACGGCGGTGGGCGACGAAGGCGGCTTTGCGCCCAGCCTGCCGGGCGACGAAGAGGCCATCGCCTACATCATCAAGGCCATTGAAAAAGCCGGCTACAAGCCCGGCCAGGACTTTGTGCTGGCCATAGACGCCGCGGCCAGCGAGTGGGAGCAGGACGGCGGCGGCTACCTGCAGCCCAAAAGCGGCAAGGCCTTCACCACCGACGAGATGATCGCCTACTGGGAGGGGCTGTGCAGCCGTTGGCCCATCGCCTCGCTGGAGGACGCGCTGGGCGAGGAGGACTGGGACGGCTGGAAAAAGCTGACCACCGCGCTGGGCAGCAAGGTGCAGCTGGTGGGCGACGACCTGTTCGTCACCAATACCAAGCGCCTGCAAAAGGGCATCGAGATGGGCTGTGGCAACGCCATTCTCATCAAGCTGAACCAGATCGGCTCGCTCACCGAGACGCTGGAGGCCATCGAGATGGCCCACAAGGCAGGATTTTGCGCGGTGGTGAGCCACCGCAGCGGCGAGACCGAGGACACCACCATCGCCGACCTTGCCGTGGGCACCAACTGCGGGCAGATAAAGACCGGCGCGCCCGCCCGCAGCGAGCGCGTGGCCAAATACAACCGCCTTTTGCGCATTGAGGAACAGCTGGGGTCGGCCGCCACCTGGCCCGGCAAAGACTGCTTTAAATAGCCAGCCGTGCGCCTCTGTTGTCCCCTTGCAACAAATGGCTTTTAATTGGGGCATAAATAAAAGAAAAAGAGATGCTTTTGCATCTCTTTTTCTTTCTTTCGCGCCACCACGCCCCGCTTTGTGGTAGAATAGGGCATGCGCCGCCCACGTTTTTTGCCGGGCGGCAGACCCCTTTGGCAACACCCTGTTGGAGGCTTCATATGAACTGGACCGACCTCATCCTCACCGTGCCGCGCCGCAGCGCCGAGACCGCCGAGGCCGTCGCGCTCACCTTTGCAGACGGCGGGCTTTACATCGAGGACTACGCCGACCTGGAAGAACAGGTGATGGCCATCGCCCACGTGGACCTCATCGAGGACGCGCTGCTGGCGCGCCCGCGCGACGAGGTGAAGATCCACCTGTACCTCTCGCCCGAGGAGGACGGCCCGGCCACCGCCGAGCAGCTGGCCGCGCGCCTGGGCGCCGCCGGTGTGGCGCACCAGCTGGCGCTGGGCGCTGTGCGCCAGCAGGACTGGGAGAATGCCTGGAAAAAGCACTACCACCCACTGGAGATAGGCCGGCGGCTGGCGGTGGTGCCCAGCTGGGAGGCCTACCCCACCGCCCGCACCGTTTTGAAGCTGGACCCCGGCATGGCCTTTGGCACCGGCACCCACGAGACTACCGCGCTGTGCCTGGAGGCGCTGGACGCGCTGGTGCAGGGCGGCGAGCGCGTGCTGGACGTGGGCTGCGGCAGCGGCATTCTGGCGGTGGCCGCGCTGCTGCTGGGCGCCGCGCAGGCCCACGGCATCGACATCGACCCCATGGCGGTGCGCACCGCGCAGGAGAACGCCCGCCTGAACGCCGTGGACGACCGCTTTTTTGCCGAGGCGGGCGACCTGGCCGCCACGGCCCGCGGCCCCTACCAGCTCATCACCGCCAACATCATCGCCGACGCCATCATCCGCCTGGCGCCCGGCATCCCGCCGCTGCTGGCACCCACAGGCGTTTTCATCGCCAGCGGCGTCATCGACAGCCGCGAGGCCGAGGTCGCCCAGGCGCTTGCGGCGCAGGGCCTTGCCACCGAAGTGCGCCGCAAAGGCGGCTGGGTGGCCTTCGTCTGCCGCGCGCAAACCCCCTGACAAGGCGAAGGCATAACAAGGTTCACCCGCGCGCCGGCGCACACGCGGGGCGGGGCCACCACCGCTTATTTGCGATTTAATTTTATTTTTTGCCCATTTTTTAAAAGCCGTAAAAAACATGCTTGGAGAATCGCCATGGCCCATCGCTATTTCACCGCCGACATCACCGGCGACACCGCCCGCCTCTCGGCGGCGGACGCCGCCCACCTGGCCCGCGTGCTGCGGGCCAGGCCCGGCCAGCCGCTTGTTATGTGCGACGGCGCCGGCCACGACTACGACGCCGAGATCCTCACCGCCAACAGCCAGGCCGTCACCTGCCGCCTGCAGGCCCAGCGTC
>JBFXKS010000213.1:0-3569 GCA_050173515.1 Oscillospiraceae bacterium
TCCCCGACGACGCATTGATCGGCGAGCCGGGCGTGGTGTGTATCCCGCACCTGGGGGCCTCCACGCCGGAGAGCGAGGAGAACTGTGCGGTGATGGCCGCCGACCAGCTGCGCGAATACCTGCTGAACGGAAACATTGTGAACAGCGTGAACCTGCCCGATGTGAACGTGCCGAAAAACGGCGGCGGGCGCATCTGCGTCATCCACAAGAACATCAAGGGCATGCTGGCCGGCCTCACCGCTGTCATCAACGGCGAAGGGCTGAACATCGAGAACCTCACCAACAAGAGCCGCGGCGAATTTGCCTACACGGTGGCCGATGTGTCCGGCCCGGCTGCGCCCGCGGTGGCCGATGCGCTGGTGGGCCTGGAGGGCGTCATCCGCGTGCGGGTGCTCTGATGGTGCGTAAAAAGCGATAAAGGACATCCCAATGGGCAGAAGGGCCCGTTGGGATGTTTTCCTGTTTGTATTAATTAAAATTAATAATACAAAAAGGAAAGACGAAAACAGACCAGGAGCGCTGTCTTGCAGTTGAGAAAGGCTGTTTGCGCGGCGCGGGTTTTTGGCTGACGGAGGCAGTTTCGAAGGTCGAGGGAAGTGCGTCTCGACAGAGCATAAACTGTAATATCCATATCGAATAATACAAATAGGATTGAAACAAGCATGGCGAAAAGCCGCCAAAATGCGGCGGTCATCGGCGGGGATTCAAAGCCTTGTGGGCGCACCAGAACACCGCGCCCGCCGGCAAGCTCTGGTGTGCCCAAGGCAGACCGGAATAAACGGCAAAAAGAAAATTTACTGTTTTTCTATGTTCATTTGGGTGCGGGTTGTGTAAAATAGGAACAGAACACAGAGAGGACGGTGAGGCACATGGCGGTTTTGGTGACGGGCGGCGCCGGGTACATCGGTAGCCACACCTGTGTGGAACTGCTGGCGCGCGGGCACAAGGTGATCGTGGCCGACAATTTGGTGAATGCCAGCGAGGAGGCCCTGCGCCGGGTGGAGCAGATAGCCGAAAAGCCGGTGACGTTCTACCGGGTGGACCTGCGCGACGAGGCGGCCACCGAGCGCGTTTTCGCCGAGAATGCAGACATCGACGCGGTGATCCACTTTGCGGCGCTGAAGGCCGTGGGTGAGAGCGTGAAAAAGCCGCTGGAGTATTACAGCAACAACCTGGAGAACACACTGGTGGTGCTGAACACGATGCGGCGCCACGGCGTGCGGCGCTTTGTGTTTTCGTCCTCGGCCACGGTGTATGGCGAGCCGGCAAGCGTGCCGGTGACGGAGGACTTCCCCACTTCAGCCGCCAGCCCCTACGGCGCCACCAAGCTGTTCATCGAGCGCATTTTGACCGACCTGTGTGTGGCAGACCCCGCTTTCAGCGCGGCGCTGCTGCGGTATTTCAACCCCATCGGCGCGCACCCCTCGGGCCTCATCGGCGAAGACCCGAACGGCATCCCCAACAACCTGGTGCCCTATATCGCACAGGTGGCGGTGGGCCGGCTGGACCATTTGAACGTGTGGGGCGACGACTACCCCACACCCGACGGCACCGGCGTGCGGGACTACATCCACGTGATGGACCTGGCCCGCGGGCACGTGGCCGCGCTGGACAGGATGGAGCAAAGCGGCGGCGGGCTGCTGGTGTGCAACCTGGGCACCGGCATCGGCTACAGCGTGCTGGAGGTGATCGCCGCCTACAGCCGGGCCTGCGGCAGGGACATCCCCTATGTGGTGGGCCCGCGCCGCCCGGGCGACGTGGCCGCCGTATACGCCGACCCCACCCGCGCCAAAGAGCAGCTGGGCTGGGTGGCCGAGTTCGGCATCGATGCCATGTGCGCCGACTCGTGGCATTGGCAAAGCATGAACCCGCGCGGGTACCAAAAGGGCCCGGCATAGCGGTGGCGGCCGAAAGGCCGCATAAAAGCGAAAACAGAACAGGAGGACAACGCATGGATAAACCGGTATTGGTGGTGTTGGCGGCTGGCATGGGCAGCCGCTATGGCGGGCTGAAGCAGATAGACCCGGTGGGCCCAGACGGCGAGGTGATCATCGACTACTCGATCTACGACGCCAGGCAGGCGGGCTTTGAAAAGGTGGTCTTCATCATCAAGCACGCCATAGAAAAAGAGTTCTGCGAGGTGATCGGCGGCCGCATGGCCAGCAACATCGAGGTGGCCTATGCGTTTCAGGAGCTGGACGCGCTGCCCGCCGGCTACGCCGTGCCCGAAGGGCGCGAAAAGCCCTGGGGCACCGCCCACGCGGTGCTGGCCGCAAAGGGCCTCATCAACGGGCCGTTCGCGGTCATCAACGCCGACGACTACTACGGCCCACACGCCTACAAAACGCTGTACGACTTTTTGAGCGCGCCGCAGCCGACCGACGGCAGGGCCCATTTCGCCATGGTGGGCTACCACATCGAAAACACGGTCACCGAGCACGGCACGGTGACGCGCGGCGTGTGCGAGGCGGACGCAGGGGGTTTCCTCACCGACATCGTGGAGCGCATGAAGATAGAGAAGGCGGCAAAAGGCGCCCGCTACACCGAGGACGACGGCAAGAGCTGGACAGACCTTGCGCCGGGCACGCTGGTGTCCATGAACTTTTGGGGCTTTGATGAACGGTTTCTGCAGATGACAGAGGCGGGTTTTGCGCCGTTTTTGGACGCGAACCTGCCGGTGAACCCGATGAAATGCGAGTACCTGCTGCCCTCGGCGGTGGACGACATGATAAAAAGTGGCAGGGCAGACGTGAAGGTGCTGGCCAGCAGCGACCGCTGGTACGGTATCACCTACCGGGAGGACAAGCCCGCCGTGCAGGCGGCGCTGGCCCAAAAACACCAGAGCGGGCAATACCCCACGCCGCTGTGGAGCAATCTGTAAAAGGAGAGATGGCAAATGGATTTCAGGGAGATATCGGTGTACGAGGTGCCGGACAATTTCTTCAAGCGCCTCAGCCAGGACTGGATGCTGCTGACGGTGGGCGCGCCGGGCGCCTGCAACACGATGACGGCCTCGTGGGGGCAGTTCGGCTTTTTGTGGAACCGCCCGGTGGCCACCACCTACGTGCGGCCCCAGCGCTACACCCACGAGTTCATCGAACGGGAAGAGCGCTTTTCGCTGAGCTTTTTTGCACCGGGCGAGCACCGCCGGGCGCTGGAGGTGCTGGGCAGCAAAAGCGGCCGCGACGGCGACAAGATAGCCCTGGCGGGCCTTACCGTGGTGGACGTGGACGGGGTGGCCGGCTTTGAAGAGGCGGTGCTCACCCTTGTGTGCCGCAAGCTGTACCGCCAGCAGATGCTGCCGGAGTGCTTTTTGGACAAGGCGGCGGACGAGGCCAACTACCCCAACATGGACTACCACACCATCTACATCGGGGAAGTGGAGCACGTGTTTGTGAAATAGCAGATAGCTTCCCTGTGTGGGCCGGCCCGGCAGTGCATGCCGCGGGCCGGTCCCGGCTTTTCTCTGGCGGCCTTTGATTGGACAAGGGGTGCCATAGGTTGTATAATAAGAAAAATTTACCGCGATTTTCCCGAAAGGAGGCAGCAGCGTGATTTCCTTTTACAAC
>JBFXKS010000214.1:0-3550 GCA_050173515.1 Oscillospiraceae bacterium
GCTCATGTGTGCTGCGTGTCCACCGCGCGCAGCGTGTACAGGCGGCTGCCGGAGTCCGTCATAAAGCGCATCTCCTCGCTGTATCCCGCTCCCGAAAAATCCTGCATCAGCGAGAGCCCCGCCTTGCACAAAAGGCCGCCATAGGCCAGGTACGCCTCGTCCTCGGTGTCCAGCCGCACCAGCCGGTTGGCCGCGCGCACCAGCGCGCCGTCCGGGTTCAGGTGCACCGGCAAAATGAAGTTGATGAGCCCGCCGAAGGTGTCGATGTCCACCTTTTGCCGCAGCACCGCCACGTGGTAGAGGGTGTCGTCGTCAAGGCCGGCCAGGCGCATGGGCGGGCGCGCGCTGTTGGGCACCAGGAGGCCCATGAAGTCCCCGGCGATGGCCTGGCGCCGGTCTTCGCTCACCACCACCCAGCGGCAGCCGGGCGCCTCGAAGGGGTCCACCACGCGGTAAAAGGTGCCGAACTGCAGCACCTCGCGGTGTTTTTTGTAAAAGTCTATCTGCGCCTTCACGTCTTTTTTCTGGTTCTTGGTCAGGGTGGTCATGTCCAGCTCGTAGCCCAGCAGGCCAAAGGCCGCGGTGTTGAACCGCGTGGCCAGCGGCGTTTTGCGCAGGGTCTGGTGGTTGGGCACCGCCGACACATGGCAGCCCATGGTGCACTGGGGATAGCCGTAGCTGGCGCCGGTCTGGATGCGGTGGCGCTCGTGGGCGTCCGAGTCGTCGCTGGTCCATATCTGCGGCATGAAGTAGAGCACGCCCAGATCGAAGCGGTTGCCGCCGGACGAGCAGCCCTCGAACAAAATGTCCGGCCGGGTGGCGCATATCTGCTCGAAAACCTCGTACAGCCCCAGCGTGAAGCGGTGCATGAAGCTGCCCTGGTCGGCCAGCGCCGGGGAGTAATTGTCGGAGACGTGTCGGTTCATGTCCCACTTCACATAGCGGATGTTGGCCGAGTCCAGCACACCGCCCACCGAGGAGATGATGTATTCACGTACCTCGGGGCGGCACAGGTCCAGCACATACTGCTGGCGCCCGGTGGCCGCCGCGATGCCCGGGGTGTGCACGTGCCAGTCGGGGTGGGCGCGGAACAGCTTCGAGTCGGCGCTCACCATCTCCGGCTCGAACCACAGGCCGAAATCCATGCCCAGCCGGTTCACCTTTTTGGCCAGGCCCGAAAGGCCGTCCGGCAGCTTTTTGCGGTTCACGTCGTAGTCGCCCAGGCCGCCCTTGTCGTTGTTGCGCGTGCCGAACCAGCCGTCGTCCAGCACCAGCAGCTCCACGCCCAGCTTGGCCGCGGTGCGCGCGATGCTGAGCAGCTTGCCCTCGGTGAAGTTGAAATAGGTGCCCTCCCAGTTGTTCACCAGCACCGGGCGCACGGCGTCGCGCCAGCGGGGCGGCACGATGTGCCCGCGCACAAAGCGGTGCATGTTGTGGCTCATGCCGGTTTTGCCCGCGTCGCTGAAGGTGAGCACCGCCTCGGGCGTCACAAAGCTCTCGCCGGGCGCCAGCGGCCAGGAGAAGCCGTCGCTCCACACGCCCTGCAGCACACGGGTGCGCCCGTGGCTGTCCACCTCCACGCTGGCCTCGTGGCTGCCGGAGTACACCAGGTTGAAGCCGTACACCCCGTCGCTGCTTTCGGTGGCATCTTTTTCGGCCATGAAGAAGAAGGGGTTGCAGCGGTTGCCGCTGGCGCCTGTGCCGTTGCCAAAGCGCAGCGCGCCGGGCGCCAGCGGCCAGGAGAAGCCGTCGCTCCACACGCCCTGCAGCACACGGGTGCGCCCGTGGCTGTCCACCTCCACGCTGGCCTCGTGGCTGCCGGAGTACACCAGGTTGAAGCCGTACACCCCGCCGCTGCTTTCGGTGGCATCTTTTTCGGCCATGAAGAAGAAGGGGTTGCAGCGGTTGCCGCTGGCGCCTGTGCCGTTGCCAAAGCGCAGCGCGCCGGGCGCCAGCGGGCGCCTGGTAAGCTGGAACTCCCGCGCCCACGCGCCGGTGAGCGTGAACACGTCGAAGTCGCAGCGGGCGAAGTCCAGTTGGTTCGACAAGCAGCGCTCCAGCCGGATGGGCCCGGCGGCGCGGTTGGTCACGCGCATCTTTTTGGTGATGACATTGGCCGCGTAGAAAACGCTGTAGAACAGCTCCACCTCCAGGCCCGAGGCCTCGGAGAAGCTGAGCGCGAGCACCTTGTCGGGCGTGCGGCCCTGGGGCATGCCGCCCGAGGGGGCCGGCCCGTCCAGCAGCCGGGCCGTGCGGAAGGTAAAGTCGCTGGTGCGCGCGCCGTTCGGCATCTCGGCCAGCAGCGCGCCGCGCCGATAGTCTCCCCTGTTTTGCGGCGCAAGCTCCAGCAGCAGGCTGGACAGCGCGGGCTGCCGGCCCAGGCGCAGCACGTCGCCGCCAAAGCCGGCCTCCACGTTGGGCACCAGCGCGCGCGGGTCGGCCAGGCGGATGCGGCTGCCGTAGTGCAGCGTCTCCACCAGGCCGTCGCGCCCGGTGTACAGGATATAGCTGGTGTCCTGCGTGTGCATCTCGATGATATCGTCTTTGATGGTGACCATGCCGTCCCTCACTTTCACGTGCCTTCACATCCATTATTGTCGCCGTCGGCGCTTTCGTCAACGCCTGCGCAAAAGATTCACCGTTATATAGCATATTGTACAAATTCCATACATAATTTAAACATAATTTTGCCGCCTTGTCCAATTTGTGGTGGCAAAATCCATGCAAGATGCCAATAGTATTTGGGCGGGGGCCGTGGTAAACTATGGGTAGGAAAAGTGAAAGGGGTGAGTCCAATGTTCCAGCTTGAAGAACCCATTCAGATGGGACAGGGCAAATAGAGCCAGACAAGAGCTTATCATCATTCCTATGATCACTAACGCCGGCAAAAAGGGGCCAGGCGCGGGTGGCAGCCGCCAAGGGATGGCCAATGCGTTGGCCACGAGCACGGCGCGCCAGCTGCCGACATGAGCGCATGAACGGCCCGCCGGTATCAAACAAGAAGCCAACGTTTCTGGACCTCTTTTGTCCTGTCCACTGAATCGGAGCCGGCGCGAGGCCGGCACAGCTTGTGGGGCGCTTCCAATGGCCGATGTTTGGGCCGCCGCAGTTCAAAGCGGGATTGACGGAACGCACCTGCAATTCAGATAGATGCTCTGAAAGGACGTTTGTTTGAAAAGCCCGATTTCAGCGGAGTGGCGCGCTTTGAGACGCCCAGTGTGAAATACCCGTTGCTTGTTTCTGGCCGGATGGCTTTCCACGAAGCAGGCGTGCGGCCGGTCGATCCAAGAGTTAGGAGCCGGGCGCACCAAAAGCGGCGGCAACAGCGGTGAACAGCCGTGCGTTGCACCGTGCTTTTAGAGGCACCAATGGATTCAGGAAAAAGCCATACTGGTATGCACGATGAGCCCTACAGTACTGAAGTTTTGAAACAGAGCCCGGCGGAAACAGGCCGTGTACCAAAAAGTTCCACAGTGTACATGCACGTTTCAGATAGAACTGAGGTTTTGATTCTTAGATAAAGGACTGTTGGTTTGTAAAAGATCGGGGC
>JBFXKS010000215.1:0-3533 GCA_050173515.1 Oscillospiraceae bacterium
GCGTCACAGAGCAACGAGCGTAGCGAGGAAGCGATGTGCTAACGCCGGGATACTGGGAACCGTTGCGATGGTTCCCAGTCCCTCCGATCGCTAGAGGTACTCTGTGCCTAAAATTCCGAAACAGTACTTTGCGTCATTCGGAATTTTTACGGCACAGGTTATTCTAAGAGCGGTCAAGGGCAAGGGCACCGCCGCTTCGTCAATCCAGCACCTCGCCATCCGGCAGCCACACACAGCTGGCCCCGCAGGGCAGCACCCCGCCGCTGGCCGCCACCGGCAGGCCGATGGCCCCGCCGTGCACCGCGCCGCCAAAGCGGGCGGGCAGCAGCTGCTCCAGCATATAGCCCATCACCTCGGGCGCAAGGCCTGTGGTGTAGCTGTTCACCATAAAAAAAAGCGGCTGCGCGCTCAACACATCGGCGGCCAGCTTCAGCAGCGGCCAGATGGCCTGCTCCAGCCGCCACACCTCGCCGTTTGGCCCGCGGCCATAGCTGGGCGGGTCCATTATAACAGCGTCATACAGGTTTTGGCGGCGTATCTCCCGCGTGGTGAACTTCTGGCAGTCGTCCACGATCCAGCGGATGGGCTTTTCGGCAAGGCCGCTCTCGGCGGCGTTCTCGCGCGCCCAGCCCACAATGCCGCGGCTGGCGTCCACGTGCGTCACCTGGGCGCCCGCGGCCGCGCAGGCCAGCGTGGCCCCGCCGGTGTAGCCAAACAGGTTCAGCACCTTGATGGGCCGTACGGCGCCCGTTATCAGGCGCTTGTAAAGCGCCCAGTTCACCGCCTGCTCGGGGAAGACCCCGGTGTGCTTGAAGGCGGTGGGGCTCACGATGAAGTTCAGCGTGCCATAGCGAATGGTCCAGCGCTCGGGCATCGGGCGGAAGGTCTCCCAGTGGCCGCCGCCCTTTTCGCTGCGGTGGTACACGGCGTCCACCGTCTGCCACGCGGTGGCCGTTTTGGGCGTCTGCCAGATCACCTGCGGGTCGGGCCGCTGCAGCACATAGTCGCCCCAGCGCTCCAGCCGGTCACCGTCAGAGGCGTCCAGCAGCTGGTAGTCCCGCCAGGCGCCCGCCGCACGGATGCCCCCGCCGCCCGTCATGCGTCCTCTCCCAGCAAAGCGTCCAGCGTCTGCTGCCCGCCCATGTCGTTGGCGGCGCCGACCGGCACGGGCAGGCCCAGATGGGCGTAGGCCTTGTGGGTCACGCAGCGCCCGCGCAGCGTGCGCATCAAAAGCCCGCGCTGCATCAGGTAGGGCTCGCACACGTCCTCCAGCGTCACGGCCTCCTCGCCGATGGCGGCGGCCAGCGTGTCCAGCCCCACCGGCCCGCCGGCGTAGGTCTCGATGATGGTGCGCAGCAGCACGCGGTCCAAATCGTCCAGCCCGATGTCGTCTATCTCCATTTTGCCCAGGGCGTACAGGGCGATGCCGGCGTCCACCACTTCGCGCCCACCCACCATGGCGTAGTCGCGCACGCGTTTCAAAAGGCGGTTGGCCACGCGTGGGGTGCCCCGGCTGCGCCGGGCTATCTCCAGCGCGCCGTCGGCGTCGCACGCGATCTGCAAGATGCCGGCCGAACGGCGGATGATGCGGGCCAGCTCCTCTGGGGTGTACATCTCCAGCTTCAGCATGACGCCAAAGCGGTCCCGCAGCGGGGCCGAGAGCTGGCCCGCGCGGGTGGTGGCGCCCACCAGCGTGAACGGCGGCAGGGTGATGCGGATGGACTGGGCGCTGGGCCCTTTGCCGATCAAGATGTCCAGCGCGTAGTCCTCCAGCGCGGGATACAGCACCTCCTCCACCTGGCGGCTCAGCCGGTGGATCTCGTCGATGAACAGGACGTCGCCCTCCTGCAGGTTGGTCAGCAGCGCGGCCAGGTCGCCCGGTTTTTCGATGGCGGGCCCGCTGGTGGTGCGGAACTGCACGCCCATCTCGTTGGCGATGATGCCCGCCAGTGTGGTTTTCCCAAGGCCCGGCGGGCCGTAAAAAAGCAGGTGGTCCAGCACTTCGCCGCGCATCTTGGCCGCCTGGATATAGACCCGCAGGTTCTCCTTCACCTTCGCCTGCCCGATGAACTCGTCGTCCGACAGGCTGCGCGGGCGCAGCAGCGAGGCCTCGATGTCGAAGTCCTCCTCCGCCACCTCGGGCGCCACCAGGCGCTCGCGTTTGTCGCCGTCCAGGGCGGCATCGCTGGGTTTAATGGCCATGGTCCCATCCTTTTTTCATCAGTGTGTCGGTTTCAGTGGGCGGCTAGCGGCCCTGCCCCAGCCCGCGCAGGGCCAGCCGTGTGATCTCGCCCACCGGCAGTGCCGGGTCGATGGGCGCGATGGCACTGGCGGCCTCGCTCTGGCTGTAGCCCAGCGCCACCAGCGCGGCCATGGCCTGCTGGGCGGCGCCCTGCGGCGCTGCGGCCGCGGCGGAGATATCGGCCAGCGAGATGCCGCCCGGGGTGCTGCCGGCGCCCACCTTGTCTTTTAATTCCAGCACCAGCCGCTGGGCCAGCTTTGGCCCCACGCCCGATGCCGCGGTGAAGGCCTTGAAATCGCCGGCGCTGACGGCCAGCGCGATGCTTTGCGGGGGCAGCGCGCTTAAAATGGCCAGCCCCACCTTGGGCCCCACGCCGGACACGCCCGTCAGCAAAAGGAACATCTCGCGCTCGGCCGCGCTGGAAAAGCCAAACAGCGACACGTCGTTTTCGCTCACGTTCAGGTGGGTGAACACCGTGGCCTTCGCACCCGGCGCGCCCAGCGCGCCGGCCGCGGTGAGCGGCATGTGCAGCAAATAGCCCACCCCGCCGCACTCGATGACGGCCAGGCCCGGGCTGTTTTCAAGGATGGTCCCGTTCAAAGAGTAGATCATGCCCAGCCTCCCCGGCAAAAAACTCATTCATAGCCCATGCGCTGCCGCCGTGTTTTGGTGCGGCCAAACTGGCGGCTCTGCGCCGAGTGCGCGTGGCACATCGCAATGGCCAGCGCGTCGGCGGCGTCGTCGGGTTTGGGCACCTCGCCCAGCTGCAGCAGCCGGCGCACCATCTCCTGCACCTGCCGCTTGGTGGCCTTGCCGTAGCCCACCATGGCTTGCTTCACCTGCAGCGGCCCGTATTCAAAAATGGGCACCCCGGCCTGCCGGGCCGCCAAAAGCAGCACGCCGCGCACCTCGGCCACGGCCACGGCCGTCTTTTGGTTGTTGGAAAAAAACAGGGTCTCGATGGCCATGGCATCCGGCGCATAGGTGGCAAAAATGTCCCGTATATCGGCGTCTATCTCAAAAAGCCGGTCCTCGAAACGCGTGTGGGCAGGCGTGGTGAGCGTGCCGAACGCCACCGGCGCAATACGCCCGGCGGCGGCGTCCACCAGCCCGTACCCGCAAATGGCATAGCCCGGGTCTATCCCCAACACACGCATGCCGGCCCCTCCCTCGGAAAACGAGTCCATTATATCATAGCAACAGCCGTTGCACAAACCCGTCGCCCGGTGCGCGGCGGCACCGCCGGGCGGCAAAGGGGCTTGCATTTTTCACAAAACTGTATTATCATAAA
>JBFXKS010000216.1:0-3457 GCA_050173515.1 Oscillospiraceae bacterium
CATTTGGGCAGTTTTTTCAGCACGCTTGCCGGGCAGCGCGTGGCCTTCATCGGGGCCGGCGTGGCCCACCGGGACCTCATCCCTCTGTTTGCCAAAGCCGGCGCACGGGTGACGCTGTGCGACCAAAAGCCCCGCGCCCACTTTGGCGCCTGGGCCGACGAGATGGAGGCCCTGGGCGTGGCGCTGTGCCTGGGCGAGGGCTACCTTGCGGGCCTTGCCGGCCAGCAGATGATCATGCGCACGCCGGGCTTTGAATACTTCACCCCGGCGCTGCAGGCAGCCAAGGCCGAGGGCGCCATCATCACCAGCGAGATCGAGCTGTTCTTCGAGCACTGCCCCTGCCCCATCGTGGGCGTTACCGGCAGCGACGGCAAAACCACCACCACCTCGCTCATCGCCGCCATCTACGCCGTGGCCGGGCGCACCGTGCACCTCGGGGGCAACATCGGGCGCGCGCTGCTGCCCATCGTGGACGATGTGAAAAAAACCGACGTCGCGGCGGTGGAGCTCTCCAGCTTCCAGCTCATCTCCATGCACACCTCGCCCGGCATCGCGGTGGTGACCAACGTGACCCCCAACCACCTGGACCACCACAGGGACATGGACGAATACGTAAACGCCAAGCGCAACATCCTGCGCTTCCAGCCTAAAACCGGCGTGGCGGTGTTGGGGCATGAGAACGACATCAGCCGCGGCATGGCGGCCGACGCCTTGGGTGAGGTGCGGTTTTTCAGCCGGCTGCGCCCGGTGGAAAACGGCGCTTTTCTAAACGACGAAGGCCAGCTGTGCCTGGCCTGGGCAGGCCGTGTGCAGCCCGTGTTCCACCGCAGCGCACTGCTGCTGCGCGGCGAGCACAACATCGAAAACATGCTGGCCGCCATGGCCGCGCTGCGCGACGAGGTGACGCCCTCTGCCATGGAAAAGGTGGCGCAAAGCTTTGCCGGGGTGGCGCACCGCATCGAGCCGGTGCGCCTGCTGGACGGCGTGCAGTGGTTCAACGACTCCATCGCCACCAGCCCCACCCGCGTGGTGGCCGGGCTGCGCGCCTTCAGCCAAAAGCTCATCGTCATCGCCGGCGGCTACGACAAGAACATCCCATACGAGCCCATGGCCAAAGACGTGCTGGCGCACGTGAAGGTGCTCATCCTCACCGGGCAGACCGCCGACAAGATAGAGGCCGCCGTGCGCGGCGAGGCCGGCTTTGCCGAGAGCGGCCTTGTCATCCTGCGCGCAAGGGACCTGGAAGACGCCGTGCACCTGGCCCACAAGGCGGCCCGCCCGGGCGACATCGTCACCCTCTCGCCCGCCTCCGCCTCGTTCGACTGCTATGCCAACTTCGAGGCGCGCGGCGAGCACTTCAAGCAGTTGGTCCGTGCGCTGTGATCCGCCGGCTGGAAGGCCCTGCGGACGCCGGGCGCTTTTGGGCGCTGCTAAAGGCCGAACCCTTCCTGGGCGGGCGCATCGCCACGGCCTTCCAGTGTCACCAGGCCCACCCCGCCCACTGCGGGTTTTTCCTGGCCGGGCAGGCCGGGGCGCTGGCCGTGCAGGGCGATGGCGCGCTGCTGTGCGGCCATGCCGACGCCGAGGAGCTGGGCCTGTTTTTGGCCTTTTCCGGTGTTTTGCGCTTCAAAAGCGAGCGGGTGCGCCCGGCGGGGTTTGCGCCGCAGCCGCAATGGCTCATGCGCTATGCCGGGCCCACGGCGCCGCTGCCGGCGCCGCCGTTTGGCACCCTGCGCACCACGCCCGATCTCTGGCGGCTGGCCCACGCGGGATTGCTGGCGGGCACCGACCCCGCCGATTTCTATGCCGACGCCTGTGCACGGCGCAACCGGGGCCTCGCCGATATCCTCGCCTTTGAGGTGGGCGGGCAGTCTGTGGCCACCGCGGGCGTGTACAGCCTGCAGCCCGGCTCGGCCTACCTGACGGCAGTGGCCACCCACCCGGCCCACCGCCGGCGCGGCCTTGCCGCCTTTTTGGTGGGCACACTGGCGCGCCGCCACGCCGCCAGCCGCCCCGTTCAACTGCTCTGCCGGCCCGCGCTGCGGCCCCTCTACGAAAAAATCGGCTTTGCCGCAGAGCGCGAACTCTGCGAAAGCGTGCGAAAGGAAGGCCCCGCCGCCCATGTTTGAACCCTACTTTGATTTCCCAAAGACCCTGCTGGCCGAGGATGCCGCCACCATGGCGCAGATCGCCCCCGCGCTGGCCGACATAGACCGCGTGAAAGAGCGCAACCAGCTGCGCATGCTGCGCGCGTTCATCGACTGCCGCGTGGCGGCCAACCACCTGGTGGGCACCACCGGCTACGGCTACGGCGACGCCGGCCGCGAAAAGCTGGAGCAGGTGTTTGCCGCGGTGTGCGGCTGCGAGGCCGCGCTGTTCCGCCACCAGTTCATGAGCGGCACCCACGCGCTGACGGTGGCGCTGTTTGGCCTTTTGCGCCCGGGCGATGTGATGCTGTGCGCCAGCGGCACGCCGTACGACTCGCTGCACGGCGTGCTGGGCCTGGGCGAAAACCGGGGCCACGGCAGCCTGGCCGAATTCGGCGTGGGCTACCGCCAGCTGGAGCTGGCAGATGACCGGCCCGACCTTGCCGCCATCGCCAAGGCCGCGCCCCACTGCCGCCTTTTGTACCTGCAGCGCAGCCGCGGCTATGCCGCGCGTGCCGCGCTCACCCTCGCCGACATCGAGGCCGCGGCCGGCGCCGCCCGGCAGCACAACCCCGACATCATCGTGATGGTGGACAACTGCTACGGCGAATTCGTCTGCGAGCGCGAGCCCACCGCCTGCGGCGCCGACATCATCGCCGGCTCACTCATCAAGAATCCCGGTGGCGGCATCGCCCCGTGCGGCGGCTACATCGCCGGGCGCGCAGCACTGGTGCAGCAATGCGCCCACCGCTTCTCCGCGCCGGGCATCGCGGCCGAGGTGGGCTGCACCCCGGGTGATGTTTTACGCCAGCTGTTTTTGGGGCTGTACTTCGCGCCGGGCGTCACCGCCGAAGCCATGAAGCTGGGCGTTTACGCCAGCGCCCTGTTCAGCCGGCTGGGCTTTGCCACCGCCCCAGCCTGGAACGCCGCCCGCGGCGACATCATCACCTCCATCGACACCGGCAGCGCCGAGGGCCTCTGTGCGCTTTGCCGCGCGGTGCAAGGCGCCAGCCCCATCGACAGCTTTGTAACGCCCGAGCCCTGGCCCATGCCCGGCTACGACTGCGACGTCATCATGGCGGCCGGCGCCTTCACGCAGGGCAGCAGCATCGAACTGAGCTGCGACGCGCCGCTGCGCGCGCCCTACACTGCCTACCTGCAAGGCGCGCTGAACTTTGCCGCCGGCCGCGCCGCCGTGCTGCACAGCGCGACGGCGCTGCTGGGGGGTGCGTAAGCACGAGCGATGGCTTGCGAGCGCAGCGAGCAAACATCGCGAACCCGGGGTGCTTTAGCACTTCTTTTGGCTTTCT
>JBFXKS010000217.1:0-3454 GCA_050173515.1 Oscillospiraceae bacterium
TGCGCCTGGTCCAGCAGCGCCTGCACGGCCTCCACATCGCGCCCTTCGATGCCCATGGCCGCCAGCTGTATCTCCACTTCCGCAATGGCCGCGTAGGTCTGCTGATACTCCGGCATGGCCTGGATGGCGGCCACAGCCTGCTGCTTTTGTTCGTCGGTGAGGATGGGGTTGGCCTGTATCTCCTCGATCTGCAGCTGGAAGGCCGCATCGGCGGCATTCAGCGTCTCCAGCGTGGTTTTCAGCGTCTCGAGCCCGGGAATGGAGTCGGCCAGCTGCTGGCGGGTGGCCTCCAGCTGGGCGATCTGCTCCTGCAATTCCGTCAGTTGCTTTTCGGTGCCCTCCAGCTCGGCCAGCTGGCCCTCCAGGCCCGTCATCTGCTCCAGCAGCTGTATCTTGCCCTGGGTCAGCTCGGCCTGCTTTTGGTTGATGGTGGCCTCGCCCTCGGCCGTTTTGCCGGCCAGCTCGTCCGCGCCCTCTTTCAGCTGGGCCATTTTGGCCTCAAGGTCGCTGATGTTGCTCTCGATCTCGGCCTTGCCGTCGGCCAGCTCCTCCTCGGGCTCGGCGAACTGGTCGTCGATGGCACGGGATATCTTCTGGTTGGCGGCAACGATCTTGGCGTCGTCGAGGCGGATGTTGATTTTTTCGTTGATGAGGCCGGTGGCCGAGATGCTGGCCACCCCGGCCGTGCCCTCCAGCTGGTTCAGCAGCGTGTCCTGCACAAAGGTGGACAGCGCGATGGTGTCCATGCCCTCCATGCGCACGGCCGACACGTTCACCGGGATCATGCTGGGGTTCATCTTCAGGATGTAGGGCGTTTGGACCATATCGTCCCAGCTGCCCTGCAGCTGCTCCACCTTCTGCAGGATGTCCACCGCCACCGTGTCCATGTTCACGCTGTTCTCGAACTCCAGCACCAGCGTGGAGCTGTTGGCGCTGGAGGTGGAGGTGATCTCCTTGATGTGCTCCAGCGTGGCCATGGCCTGCTCCAGTGGGCGCGTGACGGCGTTTTCCACCTTCTCGGGCGTGGCGCCGGGCCAGGCCGTGATGAGCAGGATGTAGGGCATGTCGATGTTCGGCAGCAGATCGGGCGTCATGTTGACGAATGAGACCACGCCCATAACGAGCACGGCGATGACCGCCACGAGGACTGTGAGGGGCTTTTTGACACTGAATTTTGCCATGTGGAAAGGTTGCTCCTTGCCGGCGCGGCCGAAAATGACCGCGATTTGTATTTTTTCACCCTGCGCTTGTTATATGGATTTAATATTAACAGACCGTATCATTATACACGAGCAAAGAGAGGCCAGCAACGCTTTTCGCAATTCTTTCACATGTGCTGGACAAAAACCGGCGGATAGAGTATGCTAAATGCAAGCTAAATGGCGGCGCAGGCCGCCGCCTTGGATACAGCCACCAATCAACCATGGAAAGCGAGGGATCGACCATGTCAAACTGTGCAAATTGCGGCAAGGAACTGGGCGACGGCATGATGTTTTGCCCCGTTTGCGGCACTGCAGCGGCCACGGAAGCCGTGCCGCCTCCCGCCCCACAGGCCGTGCCACCGCCCCCTGTGGCCCAGCCGGCCGCGGCGCCGCCCCCTCCGCCGCCACCCATAGCACCGGTGGTGCAGGAAGCCGCCCCACCGCCACCGCCCGTGCCGGCGCCGCCGGAACCCGCCGCAGAGGCCCCGCCGGCCTACCGGCCGGACCCTGTAAGCACGCCACCCGTGGCATCCCCTGCACCCGCAGCGCCAGCCGCACCGGCAGCGCCCACCTACCCCGCCCCACCGCCGCCAGTGGGAAGTGCGCCCCCGCCCCCACCGGCCGGGCAGCCCACGGGTTTTGCCCCGCCGCCTCCTGGGCCGGGGTACACGCCGCCGCAGCCGGCCGCCCCGCAGGACCCGGACGTGCAAAACAACAAACTGATGGCGATCCTGTCCTATTTGGGCATTGTGGTGGCCGTGCCGCTGTTTATGGGCAAAGAGTCGAAGTTCGCGCGGTTCCACAACAACCAGGGCCTGATATTGCTGCTGCTGGAAGTGGCCTATGGCACGCTGCGCAGCATCATCGTGAACGTTCTGCGCGCCATTTTTGTGAATGTGTATGCGCTGTGGAACGTGTACTGGCTGTACAACACGATCGTGATCATCTTGAATGTTCTGTGGCTGGCCTTTGTGGCCTTCTCGGTCATCGGCATTGTGAACGCGGCGCAGGGCAAGAAGCAGCCGCTGCCGCTCATCGGCAAGTTCGACATTTTGAAATAAGGCACGCATAACAAAAAACGGCTATTGGGGCACATCCCTAAAATAGCCGTTTTTTTGTTGCCTCCTTTCAAATCGAAGGTTTTTTCAGGCGGCGCGAAGCACTCTTCTCCTTTCCGGCATGGCGCGGTGGGCGGCGTGCGGCCTATCAGGGCCCGAACGGTTTGACAATGCTGTGGGCGGGCTCTTTTTGCATCGCCATGCGCGCATGCTCGGCAGAGAGCAGCTCGTAGCCGGCAAGCGTTGGGCTGCTGTCCTGCAAAATACGCTTGACGATGTAATCGAAGTTTTTTGCGGCGACGGCCACGATGTCGCCGTCCAGCAGGCCGTCACGCACCATGCCTGCCAAAATGGCGAGGGTCTTCTCTTTTGGGAAGGCGCGTTTGTAGCTGCGCGGGCTGTGCAGGGCGCTGAAGATATCGCCGATGGCGATGAGGCGCTCGGGGACCGTGAGGCGATGGGCGGGCAAACCGTTTGGATAGCCACTGCCGTCCAGCTTTTCGTGGTGACGCACGGCCATTTTTTGAATGTCTTCAGAAACATTGCCACGGATGATCTCATCGGTGACGGCCACATGGCTGCGCATGATGGCGTACTCGGGCGGCGACAGCGCATGTGTGCCCTCCAGAATGGACAGCGGGATGGCCGTTTTGCCAAGGTCGTGCAAAAATGCGGCGATTTGGATCTTTTCGACGGTGGCGTTGTCCAGGTTCATGAGGATGGCCAGTGTTTTGCAGATGCTGGTGGTGGTGATGGTGTGGGTGACGGTGTGGCTGCTGCGGAAATCGATGGAGAGCACAGTCATGCCGAGATAGGCCTCCATCTCCTCGCCGCTGAACGCCTTTTGTGTCAGGATATACTGGAAGCCCTCGTCCTGCGTGTTGTCCTGCTCGGTTTTATGGGGCCGCACACCGCTGGCGAAAAAGAGGTCGGCGATGCACGGGGAGAACAGGTGCCCGCGGTTGGCATCCACAAAATCACGGTAGGCCTGCTCTCCCCTTATGCCCGACTGCAAAAGCAGGTCCAGCGCGTCGGCAAGATGAAGCAACTGGATGACGTCATTGTAGGCATAACCCGCCGGCAGCTGGGCAAGGGTGGCGTGGTGGTGGCGGATGATGCGCGCATACTGGGCGACGGGCGAGAAGTACTTGATGAAGAGGTAGCCGTAGATGGCGTGGCCCATGCCGTCGGTGG
>JBFXKS010000218.1:0-3450 GCA_050173515.1 Oscillospiraceae bacterium
AAGGGCGAGGTGAGCGACGAGGACTACGCCAATTTCTACAAGGAGAAATTCGGCGACTTTGCCGAGCCGGCCAAGGTGATCCAAAGCAGCACCGAGGGCACCGCCACCTACAACGCCCTGCTGTTCATCCCCTCGCGCCCGCCGTACGACTATTACACCAAAGACTATGAGAAGGGCCTGCAGCTGTACGCCTCGGGCGTGCTGATCATGGACAAGTGCGCCGACTTGCTGCCCGACCACTTCAGCTTTGTGAAAGGGCTGGTGGACAGCCAGGACCTCTCGCTGAACATCAGCCGCGAGATGCTGCAGCACGACCGCCAGCTGAAGCTTATCCGCACCTCGCTGGAGCGGAAGATCCGCTCGGAGCTGGCCGCTTGGCTGCAAAACGACCGCGAGCAGTACGAGGCTTTCTTCAAGAACTTTGGCCTGCAGCTGAAGGTGGGGGCCTATGCCGCCTTTGGCGCCGAGGCCGAGAATTTAAAGGACCTGCTTTTGTTCCACAGCGCCGCCGAGGAGAAATACCTCACGCTGGCCGAGTATGCCGAGAAGATGCCCGAGGACCAGCCCTACATCTACTACGCCGCCGGCGACAAGGACAGCCAGGCCCGCCTGGCCAAGCTGCCACAGGCCGAGCTGGTGCGCGACAAGGGCTTCGACCTTCTGCTGCTCACCGAGGACGTGGACGAGTTCGTGTTGCAGGTGATGCGCCAGTATGGCGAGAAGGAATTCCGCAACATCTCCGGCGGGGACCTGGGCCTGGAGGACGAAAAAGAGAAAAAGGCCATCGAAAAGCAGAACACCGAGAACAAGGATCTGTTCGCGTTCATGAAAGAGGCGCTGGACGGAAAAGTGGCCGAGGTGCGCGCCTCTGGCCGCACGAAAAAAAACCCAGCCATCATCACGGCCAGCGGCGGGCTTTCGCTGGAGATGGAGAAGGTGCTGAACAGCATGCCGGCCGGCGAAAAGGTGGAGAGCACCCGCGTGCTGGAGATCAACGCAAAGCACCCATTGTTCAAAAAGCTGAAGGCACTGCACAAGGACGACCCCGACCGCCTGAAAAGCTACACCGCCCTGCTGTACGACCAGGCGCTGATGATCGAGGGCCTGCCGGTGGAAGACCCGGCGGCCTACAGCCGCCTTGTGAGCGACTTTTTGGCGGAATAGGCACATCGGTAAACAAAAGCAGCAGCCCCGTGCACGGGGCCGCTGTTTTTGTTTATAACCCAACCTTCTTTATCTGCATCCGCAGCGAGAGCGGCGGCAGCTTTTTATTGCGCCATTCTACAAATCGTACAGCAGGGCCGAGTAGCCGGGCACCGGCCAGTCGGCCTCGGGCACCAGCGTCTCCAGCGCGTCGCAGCAGCGGCGCAGCGCCGCCATCTCGTTTTGCGCGATGCGCTGCATGTCGGATGCCTGTGGTGCGTCGGCGCCGTCGGCCACCGCGGCGTCCAGCGCACCTGCCAGCGCGTCGGCCGCGGTGGTGCAGGCGTCCATCGCCCCGGCCAGCGCCGCCGCGTGGCCCTTGCCATAGGCACAGGGCATGCCGGCCTGCTCCATGCGGCGCACCAGCCCCGCCGTGGCCGCCAGGCTCTCGCAGGCCGCCGGCACAAAGCTGCGGCGGGTCATCTCCAGCAGGGTGGTGGCCGCGATGCGCATGTTTTTGGCATAGCTGTCCAGCAAGATCTCGTGCCGGCTCTTGCATTCGCTGCGGCTGAACACCTTGGTGCGCTCGAACATGGCCAGGTTCTTCTCCTGCACAAAGGCCCCGGTGGCGTCCACCATGGTGGGCAGGTTCGGCAGGCCGCGGCGCGCGGCCTCCTCGGCCCACTCGGCGGAATAGTTGTTGCCGTTGAAGATGACTTTGCCGTGGTCGTCCCAGGTCTCGTGCACGATCTCCGCGATGCAGGCGTCCAGCGTCTTGGCCGCCTCCAACTTTTCGGCAAACACGCGCAGCTTGTCGGCCACCACCGCGCCGATGATGGCGTTGGGCAGGCCGATGCTTTGGGACGAGCCCACCATGCGGAACTCAAACTTGTTGCCGGTGAAGGCAAAGGGGCTGGTGCGGTTGCGGTCGTTGTCGTCCAGCACCAGCAGCGGCAGGCTCTTCACCCCGGTTTTCAGCTCGCCCCGGTGGCCCATCTCGTAGGCGTGCCCGTCGGCCAGGCTTTTCAGCAGCGTCGTCAGCGCGTCGCCCAAAAAGATGGAGATGATGGCCGGCGGGGCCTCGTCGCCGCCCAGGCGCAAGTCGTTGCCCGGGCAGGCCGCCGCCAGGCGCAGCAGGTCGGCATATTCGTCCACCCCGGCGATCACCGCGCACAGCATCAGCAAAAACGGGCGGTTCTCCACCGGGTTGTCGCCCGGGTCCAGCAGGTTCTGGCCACGGTCGGTGGTCAGGCTCCAGTTGTTGTGCTTGCCGCTGCCGTTTATCCACGCAAAGGGCTTTTCGTGCAGCAGGCAGGCAAAGCCGTGCCGCAGCGCCACCTTGCGCATCAGCTCCATGGTGATCTGGTTGTGGTCCAGCGCCACGTTTGCGCTGGCAAACACGTTGGCCAGCTCGTACTGGCCAGGCGCCACCTCGTTGTGCTCGGTTTTGGCCGGCACGCCGATGGCCCACAGCTCTTCGTCCAATTCGCGCATGAAATTGCGCACGCGCTCGGAGATGGAACCATAGTAGTGGTCCTCCAGCTCCTGGCCTTTGGGCGGGCGCGCGCCGGCCAGCGTGCAGCCGCATACCTTCAAGTCCAGCCGCTCGTCCAGCAGCTCTTTTTCCACCAGAAAATACTCCTGCTCGGCGCCCACCGTGGGGCTCACGCGCAGGGTCTCCTCGTCGCCCAGCGCGCGCAGCACCCGCAGCGCCTGCTTGTTCAGCGCCTGCATGCTGCGCAGCAGCGGGGTGCGCTGGTCCAGCGCCTCGCCGCCGTAGCCGCAAAACGCGGTGGGGATGTACAGCGTGGTGCCCAGCACAAAGGCGGGCGAGGTGGGGTCCCAGGTGGTGTAGCCGCGCGCCTCGAACGTGGTGCGCAGCCCACCCGACGGGAAGGACGACGCATCGCTTTCGCCCATGCTGAGCAGCTTGCCGGAGAAGCGCACGATGGGCTCGCCCTTCTCCACGCCGTCCACAAAGCTCTCGTGCTTGCCGGCCGAGGCCCCGGTGAGCGGCGTGAACCAGTGCACATAGTGGGCGGCGCCTTTTTCCAGCGCCCAGTCCTTCATCGCGTCGGCCACCACGTCCGCCACCAGCGGGTCCCACGGCTCGCCCTCGTCGCGTATGCGGCGCAGGCTCTCGTACACCTCGTGGGGCAGCCGCTCGCGCATCACGCGGTCGTCGAAACAGTGGGTGCCAAACCAGTCGAACACTCTCTCGCTTGCCATGCAGTGCCTCCGTCTCATCTGAAATTCCGCTCTTATCTTACCACGGGCCCGCCCCGCACCACAAGGGCCAACGCACCT